>QIDD01000130.1 GCA_003230355.1 Methanobacteriota archaeon | reverse complement strand
CCGTTAAAGAGCGCGTGAAAAAAGCCTTTGTGCAAGGGCAGAGACCGCATCGGTAACCTATTCCCAAAAATAAATGTTTATTATACGCATTACTTAGATTTTTTACATTCTTCGACGTGTTTATCATAAGATTTTTTGTATGTATATTTCGTATTACAGTTAGGACATTTCCAGGGTTAACCTTCCTCCTTCGGTTTTCTTAAGTCACCCAAATATTGCTTTATTTTTTCAAAAATAGGTGTTTGTTTTTTACTATTATACCAAGTCATAATAAGTCCAATGGCAGCTATTAATGCAGCGAGCACTGCCACAATTACTCCATATATTGCTAGTTTAATCTGGCTATTCATCCCTTCAAGCTGTTCAAGAAATTCGGCTCTACTCCTTAGCTGCACTTCAAGTCGTTTGTAATCGTTTATCAAATTTTGATTTTGTGTTTCCAGTCTCATTACATCTCTTTTAAAGAATCGGTTGTGGGTTTCAATATTCTCTCGGTAAAGTTGGAAGTAACAATTTTCATCGTCTTTGACGTTGATTAAAAGTTGCTCTTCACTTCTGCTTAGAATCTGCAGGTCCTCGATTTTTTGATTGATCCGTGAATAATTATTGAATGACTTTTTCAAATCTGTTTGGGTTTTATTTAGCACAGTGAGATCAGAGGAAGTTAAATTCAAATCTGCAAGTATTAATTGCTGAGAAAAGTTTTTGATTTCGCCTTCGATCACAGCCGTTTCTTTGTCTTCATAGGGATATATGTAATAGAGAAGATTGAAAACAGGAATAAGCTTTTCTTTATTAAGTGAGCTATCGTCGATTATGATTAGTACATTCTTCTGTTTATAGGCATATAACTCTTGATTGATTTTACAATCAATTCTATCGATCTTAAAATGTTGCGTATATGGAAAGATTGTAGTTAGTTCTTCTTGGGCGTTTGAAATATTGGCGGTGTTTTTAAGTTGCAGAACAACGACTCTCGTTTCCACTCCGTTATGGAATCTGTTCGTATATGTTGTCGAAACAGGCTGAGACCTTGACCAGTCAATCGCTCCAATATAATCGGTAACATTGTTTCTTGTGAATTTTTCAAAGCCGTAGATTTTATCTGCTAAATCTGATGTTTCATCGGGAGTGTATTCCGCCAGAAAAAGCGTGGGATAAATGTAAAATGTGCGGTTGTCATTTGATCCATTAATCCGAATTTTAATGGAAGGAATTTTACTAACCTTGTCAAACCACACGTCTTGAAAAATCGGTAACTGAGTTTTAGAGTCATTTCGCCCCTTTATTCGCACTAATAAATCTTCTTTATTTGTTTCATTAAAATGAAAAGATTCTGTGTATTTAGTAATCATTTCATCAGAAATCGGTTTCCCAGAAATATTTAAAACTGCTAACTGATCTCCGATAGGTTGAAAATAGTATATCGTAACTTTCTCAAAACTACTTTCTTGATTTTCTAGAGAGTGTGCGGAAGTTAGAATAAGCATTGAGAGAACGAAAAATGTGATTCCAACTCCCCATTTCATATTAATCAACTCCACTTATTTATGCGTAAACACCGCTGTGATCTTGTCATCTTTACCATCGATTCTCACAAAGCCATATCGTTCGAACTGAACCACCCAGCCCACCTCTGCATTTAGGGTGTCGCGTTCGGCAAAACCAAGATGATGCGTTCCATCGGGAGAAAGAACATCTACAGCGATATTTTCACCTGATTTCACCCAATTTATCAGCCTAGCCTTATTTGCCCTGGCCTCCTCCAGAGATTTGCTGTGAAACACAGCGTCTGCAATGTTTTTGCTTTTTTCTGTGACCTTAATATTGTATGTGCCCATCAAGCGGACGACGTTCCCTTCTTTCAGCTCTGAAAAATCAGAATCATTCAATAGGAAATCTTGGCTCCCGCTGTTCAAATCGACCTGTCTATCACCTCGGTCATAGGTTGGATGAAGTCTGTTTTTAGAGACCCATTCCGGGCAGTTCACAACCCTTAAGACACTGGGAGAATCAGGACGTGTTTCAACAAATGAATACCTGTTTGCCACAGGATCGATCAATTTCTTGTTCTGGGCGTAGAGGTTCTTCCAGCTAAATGTTATGTCTGTCTGTTTTACTCCAACATCAAACATGACCTTCTTGATAGCATCAGGTTTTATCCCTCTTCGCCTGAGAGCTGCAAGTGTTCCAAGTCTCACATCATCCCAACCACTGTACACTCCATCTTCTATCCCCTTTTTCATTTCTGATGTACTGAGCATCACATCCCGAATCTTCAACAGACCGTAATGAATATAATGAGGTTTTTCCCAGCCCAGATAGTCATAGATATAAGCTTGCTTGTGCGTATTCAGAATGTGGTCTTTTCCCCTGAGGATGTGTGTCAGCCCCAGCTCGTGGTCATCCACCGGCACTGAGAGGTTCATGAGCGGATAGACCTTTTTGTCGCTTACACGGGGATGTGGTGTGTCCACGATTCGCATAATGGGAAAATCCCGTATCGAGACGTTTTTATGAGCTAAGTCGGTCTTCAATCTGAGAACCGCCTCGCCCTCACAGTACTGAGTAAACATCTTTTCAAATGCCTCTGGACTGTCCAATGTGTCTCTGCATTCGCAGGCCCGGTCCGATTCCCGCAGCGCCTTAAACACCTCCTGCCTGCAGGTGCACACATAAGCTAGGCTTTTTGAAACCAACTCTCTCGCACGTCTGTAATAAAGGTCAAGCCGATCAGACTGCAAAACCTCCTCCTGCCAGGCCACGCCCAGCCACTCCAAATCATTTCGAATCATTTCATAGGCATCAGGGTCAACCCGCTTCGGGTCGGTATCCTCAAATCTAAGAATCAGCCTGCCATCGTATTTCTTCGCATACACGTCATTAAGTACTGCGGCCCGCGCATGGCCCAGATGCAGCGGCCCTGAGGGGTTTGGCGCGAAGCGAAGCCTCACCTTACCCGCTTCTGCATCAGGCAGCTCTGCGAGCCCCCTCTCATTTTTCACAGTTTTTTCAAAGTTGTGCTCCCCTGCTTTTCGGGAAATATCCTCACTGGACATGGTGTTTACCTCAGCCACAACCACCTCAACCTCTGCCATAACCTCCCTCGCCCTACTGCGCAGATCCGGCCGCTCCCCAAGCACCTTTGCCAAAACCGCCTTTGGATTTGCCTTGCCGTGGTCTGATGCGTTTTTTAGCGCGTAGGGGAGGATAATTTCTTTCATGACAAAGAGGATGTGTCCAGAGATTATTAAGTCTTTAGGTATCTGCATCTAAACTATGGGCAAGTCTGGCTTTATGGAGTTAAAAGAAACGAGATTCATATGTTAGTATCGCACAGTGAAATCCATGAATTCACCCTCATAATCCTCATGTGTTTTGGCGATGCTTTCAACCCTTGCGTGGGCAGGCCCGAATTTGAGAAGCGTCAAAAGTGATTCAACAGCTTCTTCACCTCCTTCAAGCACTGCTTCCACCCTGCCGTCAGGAAGGTTTCGCACCCAGCCGAAAACTCCCAGCTTCGCTGCTTTTTCACAGGTGTAAGCCCGGTAGAAAACACCCTGCACCCTGCCAGAAACCAGCGCGTGAACCCGAATTTTCATCTTATTTTGATTCATCCATCTTAGAGATGATTGCATCTGCCATCTCAGATGTTGATGCCGTGCCGCCAAGGTCATAGGTGACTGATTTACCCTCAGCTAGAACCTGCTCAATCGCTGAAGTCACGTTGTCTGCCGCCGGTCTCTCGCCAAGATGCTTGAGCATGAGAACCGCAGATAGAATGGTAGCCGAGGGATTCAACTTGTTTTGGCCCGCGTATTTTGGAGCTGAGCCGTGAACAGGCTCAAAGACCGCGCAGCCCTCACCGATGTTTGCACCCGGCGCGAGGCCGAGGCCGCCCACAAGCCCTGCGCAGAGATCGCTTAAGATGTCGCCGAAAAGATTTGTGGCAACGATCACGTCAAACTGATATGGGTCTTTCACAAGCTGCATCGCCATGTTGTCAACGATGCGGTCGTTGAACTCGATGTCAGAATAATTCCCTGCAACCTCTCTTGCAACCTCTAAAAAGAGCCCGCCTGTCGCCTTGAGAATATTAGCCTTGTGAACGGCTGTAACCTTTTTTCGTCCCTCCCCGGCGAGCGTATTCAAAGGCAAATCGAACGATTCGCTTGCTGGCCTTGCGCGTGATAAGATTAATGCTTTCAGCACGGGTGCGGGCCTCATCAATCGTTTCAATCCCGCAGTAAAGCCCCTCTGTATTCTCGCGCACAACAACCAGATCCACATCGCTATACCTGGATGGAACCCCAACGAATGACTTTGCAGGCCGAATGTTCGCATAGAGATCAAGCGCCTGTCTCATCCCCACGTTCACACTTCGAAATCCTGTGCCGATAGGTGTTGTGACCGGACCCTTAAGCGCCACCGTGTTTTTGCGAATCGAATCAAGCGTCTCCTCTGGAAGCGGTGTTCCAAAGACCTTCATCGCCTGCTCACCTGCGAGGACCTCTTCAAAGTCAAATCCGACTCCCGTTGCCTCAAGCACACGAACCGCGGCGCCGGCAACCTC
>QIDD01000129.1 GCA_003230355.1 Methanobacteriota archaeon | reverse complement strand
AGGGGCGGGCTTATGACTGAGCCTTTTGACGATGAAGGCGTTTCGGCGCAGAAAACGATTCTAGTCGAAGATGGGGTTTTACAGGGGTTTTTATATGACACCTACACGGCGAATAAAGGCGGCACAGTAAGCACTGGAAATGCTGGAAGAGCGTCCTACGCCGGGCTTCCCGGTGTGAGTGCCTCAAATTTCATTGTATCAGGCAGCAGTAGGATTGAAGATGAAAAGGCCGCGCTCATTGTACATGGGCTTGTGGGTGCTCACACTGCAAACCCGATTTCAGGCGATTTTTCCTGCGAAACCCGTAACGCCTTTTTCAACGGAAAACCAGTGAAAAAAGCCATTGTCTCTGGAAATGTTTTTGAAATCCTGAAAAAGGATGTTCGCTTTGGAACCGACGTGAAACAGTATTCATCGATTCGCTCGCCAAGCATCGAATTTCCTGATGTGATGGTTGTGGGGTGAAAAAATCCCAACCCTTCGAATGTGGGAGAGAAAACGGGGGGATGACTACAGTGAAAGGAGTTAGTGAGTATTATTTTTTCTTTAGGAACTGCATGAACTCTTCCCTTGTGAACACTGCTTGTTTTATTATTTCTCTGAGCGTTCCTTTTGAAAGGGTTGCTCCGGGATGGTTTGGCACTGTGGTTCGTCTTTTAGTCGTTGGGTTGTAATAAATCTCATGGCTTCCCTTGGCATGTCTGTCAAAAACAAATCCGGCCTTCTTCAATGCCTTTATGACTTCATTGGCTTTGAGAGGTGGAAGCTTGGGCAAATCTAGACCACGCCCACCGGTATCTTGACGTTGTGCTTGGTTTTGATCTCTGTTTCAGTGAGGTCGAAGGGCAGTGGATCAACCGTGCTCCTGATATGATTCGATTAGCTTTCTGGCCACGTCTTGAGCGATTTCAAGCGTCTCTGCCATGGTCCTGCCCTGAGCTACAAGGCCCTGCAGCTCTTCGCTTGTGGCGAGGTATCCGCCTTCTTCCAACTTCTCGATCTTCAGGTTCAAAAGCACTTCCGGCATGTTATCAAGATATGAGTTCTGCCCCTATATAAAGTGTTCTTTGGCTGCTCAATTATCACTCCCAAGGCTGTTAAGTGAAATAAAATCCCAATACTTAAAAGGAGGGAGTGGGGAGAAAAAAAGGTATGTTCCAAGTGAATAATGGTGAAGGGCATTGTTTACAGATATCCGTCGATTTCCTCGCAGACATGTGCAACCTTTTCCAGGTTTTCACTAGGCGTGTAGACTCCTACGCTCCAATGCGCTTTCTGCGTCTTTTGCAGGATTTTCACAAGGGGGGACACGTGGTCGAGTCGCTCGATTTTTTCGCCGTCAAAGACGAGGGCGTTTTTCTCCTCGTACTTCGGCTTTGGTGGAATATCAAGTATCACGTATCCAGCTTCAACCCCTGCGTCCTCGGCAAGCTCAAGCTCGATTTTGTTCCACCGTTTGACATCGGCCATGACCTTTCGAAAAGCGCTCTGCAAATCATTGCTAATCTCGCCCGCCCCTTGATGCCAGGCAGTCTTAAAGAGCCGTCTTTCATCTATCCGGCTGCCCATATCCTTCACATATCCCATGGCGCATCTAAAAAGGCAGGCAACATCTACATCATCCATCTGATGCAGCCGGTCCAGCTCTAAAATCCCGGTTTCAATCGCTGTTTCAGTTGCCCGCAGAAACATTGCATCCACAATCCGCGAGGTCCGGTGTAGATAGACGGTGGGGGTCATAAGGAACCGCGCTACTAAAAGCCCTTCCACCGCTCTCAGCCCGCCTGTTGTCACAACAAGTTTTTCATCGACAAAATCAAGGGTGTTTACAAGCCGGTCCACATCGATGACGCCATATGCAACGCCTGTGTGATAGGCGTCACGGGCAAGATAGTCCATTCTATCCACGTCCACGTCGCCGGAGATAAGGCTGCTCAACCCTGATTTCTTTGAAAGTATGGACACGACGTCACTGGGGTTGATTGTGCTTTTTGAAAGCAGGTCTCCAATCTCGCCAGACTGTATGAGGCGCAGTGTAATGTCTTCGTGGGAGTGGTTCAGATAACGCTCTAAAAGCTCCTCTGATGTGTGGGAGAGCGGGCCGTGCCCAAGGTCGTGGAGAAGCGCCGCCATCCTCAGAACCTCGCAATCATCCCCAAGTTCAAGACGCTCTGCAATGCGGCCTGCAATATGGGCCGCGCCGATGCTGTGCTCAAAGCGGGTGTGATTTGCGCTGGGATAAACAAGGTTTGTAACGCCGAGCTGCTTGATGCGCCGCAGCCGCTGGAAAACCGGCGTGTCCACGAGATTCATCTCAAGCTCAGATAAAAAGACATCTTTGTGAACCGGGTCGCGAATGACCTTCGCCTTTTCCATAGACAGGTTACCTCATATATTCAATGAATCTTCTGAGTCCATCCTCCAGCCCCACCTTCGGTTTCCAACCTAAGAGTTCTTTAGCTCTGCTTATATCAGGACACCTCCTATCAGGATCGTCAATTGGTAGTGGATGAAATGATAGCTCAGACTTTGAATCTGTAAGTGAGATGACCGCTTCCGCCAGCTGGAGAACCGAAATTTCCACATTATTTCCAATGTTTACAACAGGATTTTGCAATCCTTCAACTCCTGCGAGCTTGAGAATTCCCTCGACTTGATCCGTAATATATGTGAAAGACCGTGTCTGGTTTCCGTCACCAAAGATCGTAATTGGCTTGCCCTTTAGTGCCTGTTCGATAAAGCGCGGCACAACACGGCCGTAGATGTCGTCGCTTCGCATCCTTGGTCCGTAGGTGTTGAATATCCGCACCATCCGCGTGTCCAGGCCGTGCTGAGTGTTGTAGGCGGTGACAAAGGCCTCACCAGCCCGCTTCGCCTCGTCATAGCAGCCCCGCGGCCCGACAGAGTTAACATTCCCAAAATAGGTCTCAGGCGTGGGCACAAACTGCGGGTCCGGGTTGCCGTAGACCTCGCTTGTAGATGTGTAGAAAAACCGCGCGCCGTGCTCCTTCGCAACTCCCAGGGCCACCCATATGCCCAGCGTGTTGGCCTTGAGGATCTGGATAGGGTGCTCGGCGAACTCGAAGGGCGACGCCCTGCTTGCCATGTGAAAAACAGTGTCAAACTTGGAGTCAAAATAGATGGGCTCTGAAATATCATGATTCAAGTAGGTGAAGCCCTCACCTTTGATCAAGTGCTCGATGTTTCCCAGCTGCCCTGATGTGAGGTTGTCGATACAGGTGACCGCCGCGCCCTGCCGGACAAGCACATCGCATACCCAGGAACCCAGAAAACCCGCGCCGCCGGTGACAAGGACCCGCTGACCCTTAAAGCTGACACCTGCCCGTTCAAGCGAATCAGAAACATCCATTACCTCATTTTCAATCGTCTTCACTTGACCACATCCCTTAGAAACCGTGTAAACTCCTCATTAATCGAGGGGTCTGCAATGGCAAGCTCAACCGTGCTTTTAAGCCAGTCAACTAGGTTCCCGATATCATAGCGTCTCCCTGTAAATTCATAAGCATACATCGGCCCTTTCCGGTTCAAAAGCCGAAGCGCGTCTGTAAGCTGTATCTCGCCGCCCACACCCGGAGCTGTTCTGTCAAGACAGTCAAAAATCTCAGGCGTCAAAATGTATCTGCCGATGATGCCATAATCAGAGGGCGCATGGGCCGGCTCAGGCTTCTCCACAAGATCGTTGATTAGAAAGATGCCGTCTTCATCCGTTTTCTCATAAGATATTATGCCATAGCTGCCAGTCTTTTTCCTGGGAATCTTTTCAACAGCGATGATCGGCGCATTAAATTTTTCATATACATCCATCATCTGTCGGGTGCAGGGTGTTTCGGCCAGGGTTATTGTGTCGCCCAAAAGCACTGCAAAGGGTGAGTCGCCAACATATTTTCGAGCGGTGTTTATGGCGTCGCCAAGACCCTGCTGCTCCTTCTGGCGGATGTAATGAATATCCACGCTGGAAATTGCTTCAATCTCCCTGAGATAGGCGGTTTTCTCATTGTTTTTAAGGGACGTCTCAAGCTCAAAGGACCGGTCAAAATGGTCTTCAATCGCCCGCTTGTTCTTGCCCGTAATAATCAGGATGTCATCGATTCCTGAGTGGATTATCTCCTCCACGACGTATTGGATCGTGGGCTTATTATAGACTGGCAGCATCTCCTTTGGCTGCGCCTTAGTAATAGGCA
>QIDD01000128.1 GCA_003230355.1 Methanobacteriota archaeon | reverse complement strand
ACGGATAATATTAGCGAAGCTGATAGGGCAATCCAAAAACCTGAAATTTGCTATCACAAATTTCTCCAATGAATGACTTTTATTAAAGTCGCTCGACACCGAAAAAATCAATCGAACACCCGGTTCGATTGGGGCAATACTTTTTTGGCCCAGATTTTTGCGGCAGTCGAACCCGAATGGGTGAAGGCTGGCGGAAAAAGGTGGACCGCTCGACACCGATGCACCTTTCTTTCTATTGGAGAAAGAAAATCACTTCGTCACACGAAATTTAAAGCCAAGCTTTAGAGGCGCAAAAAGAACCCAAATTTGTTTTCGGCAAATTCTCCATCAAATATTCTCCAAATAATCACAGTTTAATGAGACGCCCAAGAGGGTTATTGGTATGTTTGTGCATGGATTCTAATTAGCCCCCTGTTTCGCGTTTCTATAATTACGAAGAATTACGAAGAAACTATTTCATCAATAAAACACCGGGAATAATAAATTATCCGGCGAAACTGTCTTTTCACACACTAGGTTTTCCCATGTATCCGCACGTCAACGAGACAATAGAAAAAGCAGAGGGGATGAAAAGGATGCCGAGCTTGAATGGTATTGGATAAATTGATTTGGGGCTGATTTGGGAAAAGCGTTTAATAGTATGTGGAGGAGGCTTGATTGGTGTTTTTATTGGAAAAAGCAGAGCATGATATTACAAAGACATTGATGGTCGGACTTGCGATTGGGCTTATTCTTGGAGGGATTATCGGATTTTTATACTCGAACACAACCGAAAGAGAACAATCGTTTCCCAGTGCATTAGAAGCTGATCAAGTCAGGGTTACAGCAGAGGCCTATATTAATCAAAACATGCTCAATCCCGGCACAAGCGCGAGCATTGAAAGTATCACAGAAAAGTCGGGTTTGTATGAGCTTGAAATCAGGCTCACAGGCGGAGCTGAAAGCCAGGTTGTAACAACCTATGTATCCAATGACGGCAAGCTGTTTTTTCCAGACGTAATAGACATGACAGGTCCGATTCCAACATCTCCACCAACAACCCAACCCTCATCTACGGAAGGAGGAATAGATATGAAGGCCCTTGCAGGCGATGACCCGTCCAGAGGCCCTGCAGATGCACCGGTCACCATTATCGAATATGGCGATTTCTCCTGCGGCCCCACTGCCCAGGCCCTCCACACCGTGGAAAAGGTGCTTGAAAACTATCCAACCCAGGTAAGATTTGTCTACAAGAACCTCCAGACCATGGGCGGCTGGTCCACTAAAGGCATGGTGGCAGCAGAGTGTGCCTACAGTCAGGACACAGACGCCTTCTGGAATTTCCATGATAACCTGTTTCACGGCAGGATGCAGGGCACCGTTACAACCGCCAATATCGATTCTCAGGTGCTGAAATGGGCAGAAGAGATGGAGCTTGATACAGGGGCCTTCAAGAGTTGTTATGAAAATCAAGAACCTGCTCAAGAGATTGCCGGCGACATTGCGGAGGCGCGAAGTCTCGGTATTTCCGGCACACCCACCTTTATCATAAACGGCAGGATGATTTCCGGGGGCCAGCCTTACGAGGCTTTCTGGCAGATAATAGAAACTGAACTGGGCAGAGACGTAGGCGACATAACGGCGCAGATACCGCCGGACCAGGGCACGGGCGGCACATGCGAAACCCAGTAGAGGGGGGGCACGTGCATCTTTTTCCTCAAGGCGCACCGGATGCTGTAAAAGCTGCGTGGAACTATCCGCATCCTCTCATGATTTGGGTCTGATTCTGGTAAATTGATAAATACTCTTTAGGGGTCTGCTGTATTTGTATGCCTGGGAAAAAGGGAAAACAGACAAAGCTTCTAGTGGGAATTGTCATCGTAATATTACTTTTGGTATTGAGCTTGGACAGCATTGGGAGCTTTCTGAATCCATTGAAGTTCGTGAGCGAGGTTACAGCCCAGCCAGAGGAATATCTGAACAAAAACGTCCAGGTAGTTGGATTCATAGTTAATGGCACCTGGGAGGAGACTGGGCCGAAAGAATACGCCTTCAGGCTTACAGATGGGAATGCAACCATCGATGTGGAATATACAGGTGACATACCCGGAACCTTCAAGCCGGGGATAGGTATAACCGTTATTGGCACATTGGTAACACCTGACAAAGTAGTGGCCAACAAGCTTCTTGCCAAGTGTCCCTCTAAGTATGAGCAGAGTATAAGAGACACCTTGGATTCAAAGGAAAAACAGGGGTCAGCGAGCTAAGACCATGGCCGGCCAACCGGGCGACATCCTTTTAATCGGTGCTCTAATATTTTCGATTGCATCGGCCTTTGCGTGGGCGGGGAAGAAAGATAAAAATGGGCTGAATCAGTATTTGGAAAAATGGGGTCTCAGGTTTGCGGCCTCTTTTCTGACGCTTTCACTGCTGCTTCTATCCTATTATTTTCTTCGGCCTGATTTCAATTTCCTCTATGTCTTTGACAGAGCCTCTGCAGCGACTCCAGGCGTTTATCGGCTTTCGGCTATGTGGGCAGGGCAGGCGGGAACATTTCTCATGTGGGCCTGGGTCATCATGCTGTCAGCCCTTTTCATAGGTGAGAAGAAAGGGGTTAGCGCAACCGTAACAAGAGAGGGGATGGCCATCATCCTTCTAGGCGGGGCGTTCTTTACATTCATGGCACTTATGGCAGGGCCCTTCAACCCGACAATGGATAGAATCGGCGGGGAGGCTTTCGGCAGCGGCGTATCTGTGAAGAATGTTCTTGAGGGCTACAAAAGCGCCGGCTTCTATGTAGATGGCAAAGGCTTTGTAGATGGAATGGGTCTGAGTCCAATGCTGCAGACACCCTATAACGCAGTTCACCCTCCTTTGATGTTCATAGCTTACGGCTTGGTTTTCGTTGTTTTTTCAGTGTCACTCGTCTACTTAGTTCGGGGGCAGGGGGATTGGGAGCGGGCAGGGCGGACGTGGGCCCGCGTTTCATGGCTGCTTATGACCGCTGCCATGGCGATCGGCGGGCTCTGGGCATATGAGGAGCTTGCCTACGGCGGATACTGGACATGGGACCCGATAGAGGCGGCTTCACTCCTTCCCTGGCTGACTCTTACCGCCTATCTCCACGGCTCAATCGAGTTTAGGCGCAGAGGGAAATTAGGGGCGCTGATACCACTACTCGGTGTTCTCACAACGCTTCTCATCGTCTACTCCACCTATATCACGAGGAGCGGGATAATAAAATCGAGCCATTCCTATTCGGGCACATCCTCGGCCAACTACCTGATTATCGCTGTTCTGGCCCTCACGGTTGCGGCAGCCTATTTCACGATCAAAAGAACCAGCTGGAGGCCTGAACCCCGGGGGTTCAATCTATTCTCTCAGTCCACATTGCTTCAGCTCTCGATCCTTGGCATTTTGGCTGCGGCGGCCGTGGTTTTCTGGGGTCTCACAGGCCCGGTGTTTGCCAAGATATTTGAGGGAGCGGATGTTGCGACGGCTCCCGATTTTTATAACCGGAAGGGCTACCTTGCCGTGGTGTTTATCATCTTTATCATGGGTGTGAATGGATTTTTAGGATACTTCAAAAAGAGCGTTCTCTTCCGGGTCTCGGCAGCAGCCATCATAGTCTCTGTTCTTTTCTACGCAGCCGCTGTTCCAAGCGCCAATGGATATGTAAATCTCATAGCACCCCTAATTTTATTCAGCCTGGGGAGCCTCATCTACAGGACTGTGAAAGCCTGGAATGGATCTGGATTCAACCCTGCGTTTTTGAAGAACCTCTTTTCCGATCTGGCGCACATTGGCATAGTTCTCGTGGTCGCAGGCGCAGTTGTGAGCGGGGCACTTTCCACCACATATGAGCTGGTCGTCGACTATAACAGCGATCGTGGACGGATTATGGAGATGGGCGATGGGTATTCAGTCCGGCTCGACGATATTAAGGTCTTTCAAGACAGCCGAGGCGGCTGGGTTCAGGAGAGCTATGTTACGGTAATAAAAAGTGGGACTGTCAAGGGGAGTGGAGTTCTTAGAATGGTTGAACACCGCCATACCCCCTTTATCATCAGAGGGGGATCAGATGTCTATGGCATTTTTATGGGCATACAGCACCAGTCTGGCAGGGCCTTGGCTTTTTTCAGCTTCAAGATAATGCCCCTTGTGAATCTTATATGGGTCGGTGTGCTGCTCCTCAGTGTGGGGATGACAGGAATCATCTATCTGGATA
>QIDD01000127.1 GCA_003230355.1 Methanobacteriota archaeon | reverse complement strand
GTATGGAAGAAACTAAACCACCCAGATGTATCGAACGCAGATATGCCATTTTGTGGAACGAATTCAAGGATTCCAATTTCAGGATGGACGATGCAGTAAGAGTTCTCATTGAAAGAAACAAGGACCGGGAAGAGGAGGTACCTGTATTTCTATCAGAAATGAGGAAAGGCGGATTGCTGAAATCTGAACTCGATCCCTATGATGCAAGGAAGAGGATACACACATTAAAAAAGATTTACAAAGACATAGACGACATTATAGATATGAGCACAACTGAGATAACAAGGTCGGAAATTGATGCTTTACTTAAAAAAGCTGCTGACCTGATCAGGACAAGGGTTGATTACAGCTTCATTTTAATCCTGCTATTTTTGAAGAGGATAAGCGACAAATGGGAACTGGACTTTGAAAATGCCAAAAATGAGGCAATTGAAGACGGCCTCACCAGGGAGGAGGCTGAGGTGGAGGCAAAAAATGCTGCGTATCACGACTTTGATTTCCCTGAGGAGTATCTCTGGGGCAACATAAGAAAGGACGTCAGCACACTTCCTGAAAGGCTCTCGGAAGCCTTAAAAACCCTGGCAGAGCGAAACACGGAGCTAAAGGACGTCATCGACAACGTGGATTTTATTCAGTTTACCACGAGCAGGGAAAACGCCGAAATATTGAGGCAGCTTGTAGAGCTATTCAGCGTGAAGAAACTCCAGCACGTCTCGCCGGACGTTCTCGGGGACGCCTATGAATGGGTCCTCGGCTACTTTGCCCCACAAAAGGCCAAGGAGGGGGAAGTCTACACCCGGAGGGAAGTCATCAAACTCCTGGTAGAGATTCTCGATCCAAAACCTGGAGAGAGTGTCTACGACCCCGCCTCGGCCTCAAACGGGATGTTGATAATCTCTTACAAACACGTTGAGGAAAAGAGGGGAAAATCTGATGCCGATAAACTGTTCCTATTTGGCCAGGAGGCAAACCACAAGACCCTTGCCCTTGGCAGGATGAACCTCTACATCCACGACATCAAAAACGCCCACGTCGCCTACGGGGACACCCTGCTTTATCCCAAGTTCAAAGATGGCGAGCGGCTAAAGCAGTTTGACGTTGTGATCGCCAATCCTCCATGGAACCAGGACGGTTATGAAGAAGAGAGGGTCAAGAAAGGGGAGTTCTGGAAGCAGCGGTTCAGGTACGGTTTTGTGCCCAAACAATCCGCCGACTGGGCATGGGTCCAGCACATGGCCGCATCGGCAAAGGGTGATACCGGCAGGGTCGGCGTGGTCATCGACAACGGCTGTCTGTTTAGAGGGGGGAAGGAGAAGGCGATTAGGCAGGCCATGCTTGATGAGGATTTGATTGAGAGTGTCTTCCTGCTTCCTGAAAAGCTGTTTTACAATACCGGTGCCCCCGGGGCCGTGGTGGTCCTGAACAGGAATAAGCCTGAGAATAGGAAAGGGAAGGTTCTGTTTATCAATGCCAGCAGTGAATTCGAGCAGCACCCTGGCGTGAGAAAGCTGAACCGGCTTGGTGACAAACACACCCGGAATATCGCAAATGCCTACAGAGATTTCGACGGCGGCGACGGCTTTGCCCGGGCAGTTTCCATCGACGAAATCAAGGAGAACGATTACAACCTCAACGTCACCCTTTACGTCTTTCCTGAGGAGGAAATCGAGGAGATTGACGTGGCCGGGGAATGGAGAGAACTCAAGATCATAGAGGAAGAGATTGCCGGTGTCGAGGGGAAGATAGAGAGATATCTGGAGGTGATAGGATGAGCCAGGACGTCTTCTACAAGATGGAAGATGTAAGCCCGGATACGGTTAAAGAGGTCTTTAGATGGGCAGATGAAAATGGATTAAGGACCGATGTCACCATGCTGGATATCAGCAAGAGCTTGGCCAGGATACACTTCGGAGAAAAGCTGGGGACCGGGTTTGAGAGGATAATGGAGATATGCGATAAGGAGAACGCCCCCTTCCCGGAGATCGAGTTCAACGAGAACTATTTCTATGTGACCTTCGGACAGAGCCACGAGTATCTGGAATTGGCAGGTGAAGAAGAGGCGAAAGAAGAGCTGGCAGCTATTTTGAATGAAAGGCAAAAGAAAGCGATGGATTATGTAAAAGAGAAAGGAAGAATAACAAACAGGGAGTATGTTAAAATGAATAATGTTTCAAGAGAAACTGCAAAAAGAGACTTGTCTGATTTAGTAGATAAAAGTCTTTTTAAAACGGTGGGCAAGGGAAGGAGTTTGCACTATGTTATTGGGTCATAATTGGGCCATGAAAGGGTCATCATCAAGGGATCAAGGATTGGGCCATAAACGGGCCACAATCGGGTCAAACCGGGTTATTGGAAGGCTCGGGAGAAGTTACTGCATCACCGGGACAAAAAGTTCACGATTACTTGACATATTTCAGACATTTATCGGACAATCACCCAATCCAACAGAGAGGTCATGGAAGAATGATGAGTAAGATGAGACAAGAACAAACTTCGGTCGGTGAAGTCCTGGAGGAGTGGAAGGGTGGCTGAAATGGAAGAATTAAAGAATCTCATCAAAGATGGAGAATCGGATTCCCTGGAATTCAAAGAGAACTTCACAAAAGAGGTGGCTATTACCGCCGGGGCCTTTGCCAATACTGAGGGGGGAACCATTCTGATAGGCGTTACTGATGGAGGGAAGATTAGAGGTGTTCAGCTAAGTAATGAAGCCTTGAAAGACCGGGTGAACCGGATATCCCAGGTTACCGAACCTATGGTTATTCCTGAAATTGATGTCGAGGAAATAGATGGAAAAAGGGTAATTGTCATCGGAATCAAGGAGTTTCCTATTAAACCTGTTGCTGTGAGAGGAAGGTGCTACAGGCGGGTGGGAAACAGCAATAGAGTTATGTTGCCCCATGAAATTGCGTCGATGCACCTTGAGTCAACTGGCATGAGCTGGGATAAACTACCTGCCAGGGGGGCGTCCCTGGACGATATCGATTTCGAGAAGGTTGAGATATATGTCAGAAGGGCAAATGCATCTGGCAGAAGAAAGATTGAGGAATGGGAAACCCCTGTTCAAGTACTGGAAAAGCTGAAACTGGTGGAAGATGGAAAGCCGTCCTGGGCGGCGGTCCTTCTCTTTTCCAAGGACCCTCAGGGTTTCCTGTCCCAGGCAGTGATCCACTGTGGCAGGTTCAAAGAGGAAGTTATGGTAATTGACGACCGGATGATTGGGGGTACCATTATTGATCAGATTGAGGAGGGCATGGACTTTGTGAGGAAAAATATCAATGTGGAGTTTGTCATGACTGACAGGCCTGAGAGGGAAGAGATCTGGGATTATCCCCTAGATGCAGTGAGGGAGGCCATCATAAACACGGTATGCCACAGAGATTATACCATTTTCTCGAATGTGGAGGTCAGGATATACGACGACAGGTTGATGGTCTGGAGTCCGGGCGGGCTGCCCTCCGGCATTACCCTGGAAGACCTCTTGAAGCTTCATTCCTCAAAACTCAGGAATAAAGGGATCGGCGGGGTTTTTTATGATATCAAACTTATCGAACAGTGGGGAGGCGGGATAGAGAAGATGATAAAGTTCTGCCGGGAAGCAGGACTCCCAGATCCGGTCTTTGAGGAGGAGCAGGGCTTCAGGGTGACTTTCAGGAAGGACATTTATACTGAGGAGTATCTCCACAGCTTGGGATTGAATGAGAGACAGGTAAAAGCGGTGATGTATGTCAAGGAGAAGGGGAGGATTACGAATGGGGAGTACCAGGAACTCTGTGGAGTAAGGAAGAGGCAGGCCACAGAAGACCTGAAGAAACTTTGGGATAAAGGAATCTTTGTACGGGTTGGTACAACCGGAAAGGGCACTTACTACACTTTCAAGGGGCGGCAAAGGAGCGAAAGGGGCGACAAAGGGGCAGCAAAGGCGCAAAAGAGGCAAAGACGTCAATCCGACGAGGAGGGCGTGGGAGAATGAAACAAGAGCTAAAACAGACTCCTATGAGATATCTACGATTGAGAATTTTACTCCCCCACAGTCGTTTTATTATGTTTCAAAAGAAGTTGAGGGGAAATTGAAATGAAAAGAGAGGTGTCATATAAAATCATAATCGAAATGAATAAAAGAGCATTTGGCACAGGAATTGATGTAGAACATCTAAAAAAGAAGTGAGGTAAAAAAGATGAGAATCGATAAAATAGAAGTAAAGCCAGT
>QIDD01000126.1 GCA_003230355.1 Methanobacteriota archaeon | reverse complement strand
AAAAAGATGTTAAATTCGATTCACTGATAAGATTAGTCGAGGCAATTATTTTGTTTGCAGAGGCCCAGACCAACAGCTAGTGATAATTTGCTTGTTATTTATGGGGGTCCCCCAAGTGTTTGAATTCCCCTGGGTATCCATAAGGATCGATTGTGCCTTTACAAATTACGAGCATTTTAAACGAGACTTTTAAGAAGAAGATTGAGGAATTCCTAGAAAAGTGAGGAGAAGTTGCTCAGTATAGTGATCATCACTTGTAAATCTTATCGTGGTGGTCGTAATCCTCTATGATTACCAGATTTTCAGCATCGTCAACAGAAAACGCCAGCACATAACTTCCTATATGCACCCGTTTCAAATGTTGAAGCGGTCTTCTCAGGTTTTTATAACGATGGGGATCCTGCCTTATCTCTTCAATTTTGTCATAGATGATTTCTAGCTGTTTTGGATTCTTTTTGGCGAGCTTAAAGAAGGTCTTTTCCACTGTTTTTCGGAGGGCATAATTATACACGCTCTTCCAACCCAAAGTGCTTTCTGAAATCCTTCACATGCACAATCGGCTCTTTCTCTCTCTTTCTCATCTTTGCCACGAACTCAGGCCGTAGCTCAGGCTCTAAAAACTCGCTCTCGTACTTTTGGATTATCCACTCGATTGCTTCGGATTTATTCCTAAAACCAAACTTGGCCTTTATGATGTTCAAGACCCTATTTTCATATTCAGACAGGTTTACCATGGCCTTTACCATTGTTATCATTCCTCATGTTTTGTTACATCTTATAATGTTATGTTACTTAAAACTTTTGAGGGTCAATGTGCAAATTTTGAGTTCATTAGATAAAAGAAGGATAGAGGAGTTTCTCTCAAAGTGAGGAGAATTTTTTCACCCTCTCCACGCCCTTGATTTCATTGAGATATTTTACGACCGCTTCGGGCACGAGGTGCTTCCATTCTTCTCCTGCTGCCATTCGCCTGCGTATCTCTGTTCCTGAGTATTCGTCTCGTTTTATGAGACTGATCTTTCGGACTTCTTTTCCAGCCGCCCCAAACAAGCGTTGCACCAGGCTGTTACCAGAGTAGACCACATCGAAGCTTGGGACGTGCTCCATCACATGCCCAGGATACCGATTGTCGTCGCCAATATCCGGCACCTTGAAGATTTGAACGCTTGAAATTCCCTCAGCCTCAAGCACGCGCCTAATCATCTCCGCGCGCACGTCCGCAGAAAAAGGGTTATCCTCTGCATCCCTATGCTGGCTGCTGCCAACCACAATGATAAGCTCATCAGCCTCGGAGAGTATCTTTTTGATAACCGCCAGATGCCCCTTGTGAAATGGCTGAAACCGCCCGATGAGAAGCGCGCTCATACGCTTACCTCCACAGACTCGCCGCCCCTTATTTCCAGCCGCTCAGCCGCGCTTCCCTCTCGCAGCGAAACCTCGAAATGCCCTGCCGAATTCACAAGCCCCACGATCTCGCCCACATCCGCATCTCCATAGGTCTGCACAAACTGCATTTTGAAAACCCGTTCTCCAAATCTGACACTAAACGCCCCACCTAGATTGAGGCCGTATACTTCCAAATGTTCTTTTTTGATGCTCGTGATTATGTTTCCAAAAGTGTCGGTGCAGTAGACTTCGCCTGTGATGCGCTCGGACACATCTACCTCTTTTTTCATCGCTTTTTCGTATGTCTTTATCTCACGTCCCAATTCCTCAATAGGATCACCCATATCGATTTTCGCCGCCGCCGGTGCGAAGACGTCTCTGCCGTGGAATGTGGATGAAGCGTTTTTTACAGATATCTCATAGACCTTTTCTGCGTCAATGAGTGAGAAAACACCGTTATCGGGACCTACGAAAAAATGACCCTCTGACTCCAGAATCAATCCTTTGCGCTCTGTTCCCACACCGGGGTCCAGGGTCCACAACCACAACATGCACAGTTCCCTTTGGAAAGTAGGCAAAGACGGTGTAAAGTGCGTAGGCCGCGCGGCGGATGTTAAAGGCAGGAATACTGTGGGTTATGTCCACAACCTGGGCACTTGGGTTTAGCGAGAGAATCACACCTTTCATTGCGCCTACATACTCAGAATCCCCAAAATCCGTTGTCAAGGTGATCATTACATGGGGATTTCGTCTGAAGCCTATTAAATCTTTTTCTTTGCTTTTTGGGTGCGCTGTCAAGTTAATCTATAAATGAGCATGAGCTGATCCAACCATTATCTTTGTCATACCCCCCGCACTATTCTTTCAAAAATCCTCCGACCACCTTGAGAAGTTCCTCAATCCTAAAAGGCTTGTTTATCTGGGCGTCGGCACGTGCATATTCTAAGCTTTTTCCCACCGCATCTTCGCTGGTGCAGACAGTGAACATGACAACAGGGATGGCCTTCGTCTTCTCATCTTCCTTGATTTTCCTGCACACCTCCCAGCCGTCTTCTCCAGTCATCATAACGTCTAAGAGGATTAAGTCAGGCATATCATCCTCTAGAATCTTCAGGCACGCGCGCCCATTCTTTGCCTCCACAACTTCATGGCTCAATTTTCCTTAAAGATTGGAAGGGTAAAGCAGAACCTGCTGCCCTTACCTACTTTACTCTTCACAGCTATCCTGCCGCCCTGCTCCTCTACAAGCTCATTTACTATTGCAAGTCCCATGCCAGTGCCCCCGTAGGTCCTTCTTGAAGAACTGTCCACCTGATAGAAGCGGTCAAATATCTTGCTGAGCTTGTCTTTTGGTATCCCTATCCCAGTGTCGGTCACGCAGACCTCGATCATGTCCTCCTTTTCTCCTGCTTCAATAGTTACCCTTCCACCTTTCTTGTTGAACTTTATGGCATTATAAATGAGATTTCGTAAGATGTGCATAAGGTGGTCATTGTCTGCCCTAGCTTTAGGCATGCCAGCTTTCACGTTGACCCTCATCCTCACCTTGTTATAGGCGGCCATGGTATCGAACGCATTGCTCACGATGGTTATGGCTTGGGCCACGTCTACAGACTCCAGTTTTAGCTTCCTCACACCCTTCTTCATCATCGAGGCCTCTAGAAGGTCTTCGACTATGGAGTTCTGACGTGCAAAGGCAGCTAGGACCATCTTCAAAAGCTTATTTCTCTCATCCGCTTCTTCCTCCTCAGCCGCGAGCTCTATGGCAGTGACTGCGATGGTTATAGGAGTGCGCAGCTCATGGCTGACATTTGAGATTATGTTGCTTTTCATCTCGTCCAGGGTCTTAAGCTCTTTATAGGCCTTTTTCGTCTCCTCGAAGAGCCTAGCATGCTCCACAGCCACGGAGGCCTGTCCCGCTAGAGTAACCAACGGTCTTATCTGCTCTTCTGTGAACCGGATCTTCCTGCGGAAGGCAGCATAGAGCACACCCAATGGCTCACCTTTACCTGACATGAATGGAACAGCTAAAAAGGATGTCAAGCCTTCTTCCCTAATGAGATCATAACGCACATCCTTAATGCGTTTGTCAGCAAAGTAATCCTCCACAACAACGGGCTTCTTCTTCTCCAGCGCAAGCCAGCCAAGCCCTGCGCCCTTCCTCAGTTCGATGTTCTTGAAGGCCTTGGTTCGAAGACCAAGAAACGTATGATGACGAATCACATCGTCTTCAACGAAACCAAAAAAAGCTGCATCAGCGTCGATAAGCTTTCTAGCCTTGGTCACAATAAATTTGAGCAATGATGATAAATCCGGCTTCTCAATTATGGTCCGGTCAAGCTCATGAACCACTACAAGCTCCTCAACGGAACGCCGCAACCTATCCTCCGCCCGCTTACGCTCGGTGATATCCAGAACAATACCCTGATAATGGGTGATAACGCCATCTGAATCGCGTCTGACCCAGGTACGATCATCGAGCCAGCATACCTCTCCCGATTTAGTGATAATCCGATATTCCTGAACAAAATCCTTGCGCCCCTCTTGACTATACCGGGTAACCTCGGCAGCTACACGCTCCTGGTCGTCGGGATGGACTATGTTTGCAAAAAGTATGCGACCGGAGTAAAAGTCTTCAGGTGTATAACCGAATTGCAGGACATTATCGGAGACAAATTCAACCGGCCAGTCTTCAGCAGCACGCCAGAGAAAAACGACCGTTGGACTGTTGTTAACAATAGCTTCCAACTCTTTACGTTTTTCAAAAGCCTCCCGCAGCTCCTTCTCCGCCAGCTTGCGCTCGGTGATGTCTTCATGCAAAATAACGATATTTTCGACTTCTCCTTGCCTATTCTGGATCGGGTATATGATCGTGCTAATCCATCGTTCTCGGCCTTCACCGACCTCTTTTTTTGGGTCCCAACAAATATCGGGCAAGACTACGGATTCACCCGAATAAGCCCGGTCCAGATATGGACGCAACTTTTCTACCTGATCGGTTTTCCAAACATTAAAAGTTCCCACCGTGGATTTGGGATCGATTCCCCATAACTTACCGTAAGCCGTGTTAACCATTTGTTGAACACCCTCTTTATCGTACATTTCATAAACAACTGGAGATTGTTCGATTAATTTCCGGAATCTTTCCTCGCTCTCCTGCAGCGCCTCCTCCGCCTTTTTGCGCTCAGTGATATCAACTGCGGAAGGAATTAAGTAGATGATTCTACCTGTTTCATCGACCAGGGGTTGCAGGCAGAAATCGATGTCAATGAAACGGTTTTCACCAACGCGCACGACCGCATCGTAACGGCAGGTTTCACCCTTTGCTGCCCGCCTAATCGCGTCGCGTAGCTGCTGCTTGACAGGCTCAGAATAGGACCACCAGTATGTCTCCTCAAAGGCTTTCCCCAAGACGTCTTCAGGTTTTAATCCTGCGATTTCGAGAGCCGGCCGGTTTGCCTCTATCAATGTGCCCCCGGGTGTCATGAGACCAACGAGCATATACGGACCGAGGCTATCGAGGACATTTCGAAGATGGTGTTCGCTCTTTTTTAAGGCTTCTTCTGCCCGCTTATGCTCGGCGCGTGTGCGCAGCGCCATGATGCCATAGGCCAGATCGTCTGCCAGTTCCACCAGTAGCTTCACCTCCTCTGCGTCAAAGGCATCCGGCTCTACCGCATAGATGTTCAGCGCACCAAAGGTCTGCCCCTCGGCGATGAGCGGCAGGGCAATAGAGGAAGCATAGCCACGTTTGATGGCTTCGGCACGCCAGAGAGTGTACTCGGGATCAGTCAGTATGTTTTTACAAATGGATGGTTTGCCCGTTCGGATGGCCATACCAGTAGGACCGCGACCTCGTTCAGTATCTGCCCAGGTAATGTTTACTGTTCCCAAATACCCCGCCTCGTATCCCATCTGTGCCACTGGACGTACGGTTTTCTCTTTATCCTGCTCGGCAAAGCCAACCCACACTAGACGATACCCGGCGACTTCCACAATGACCTGGCATATCTTCTGCAACAGCTCCGACTCCTCCGTGGCACGCACCAACGCCTGGTTGCAATTACTGAGCGCCTTAAGGGACCGCGTGGCTCTGAGCAGTGCCTTCTCCGCCTTCGTGTGCTCCTCTTTTTCTTTGGCCTCGCCTAACGCCCTACGAACAGCAGGCCCCAAGGGTGAAAGCTTCCCTTTGAGAACGTAATCAGAAGCTCCGCTGTGCATCATCTCAATTGCCAAGTCTTCTCCCATCTCTCCAGAGACAATTATAATCGGAACATCCGGGGTTTTGCACTTGGCCAATAGCATGGCAGATATGCCGTCAAATGAGGAAAGAGGGTCGTCAATGAAAATTATATCTGGCTTAAATTGTTCAAGGGCCTTCAAAAAGGCCTCTTTAGTTTTGACTATCTTTGATAAGAATTCTAGGTTTTCTTTGCGCAGCTGTCGCTTCACCAGCTCAGCATCCGCCGGGTTGTCTTCAAGAATCAGGATGCGAATTCCCTTTTCCATGGCTCCCCCATATTGTACTATAAAACCCCCAAGATTCCAACAAAAAACATTGGAATGACAGAAAAAACAGAGAGTGTCATAGTTCTCAAATCGTCAACGCCTCTTTTGTTATCGTAGCAATCGGTTCTGCTTTTTGCTCCATCGCTATTCCCCTACAAAACATCCGCTACCCTCCTGCGCTCGGGAGGTCATTAATCATACCAACTTCCTCCCACTTTATGGGCAACTATGACGAGTACCC
>QIDD01000125.1 GCA_003230355.1 Methanobacteriota archaeon | reverse complement strand
CATGAAATCATTGTCAGCAGGGATTGGATTTAAAGGTTTTCAATCATGCCCTGGGATTTCCCGAATCGAGAGATACATCATTGAAAAGAGAAACATGATGCTTGAAAGCTGGAGGCCCACTTCAATGAGTATGAGAACATGGGTGAGGGCCATTGCATAGAGGCATGTTCGAAGTGTTGTGTCTCGTTTCAGAAGTCCCAGGTAGAGTCCGATGAAAACCGCTGTAATTATGAGTCCAACAAGGCCGAAGTCAAGTGTGAGCGGGCCGAACAATGTGGATGTGATGATGTGAGGCTGGGTGTATCCTAGAACCGCGGTTGACACAATCTCCTGGGTTGTGCTGAGTATCGCCTGTCCGTGGAGCGCTCCGAATGGTAGTGAGGTTTCCACGATTTTTGAGTACACTGAGAATGTGAATCCAAAACGATAGATTGGATAGAGAAATGGGGGGATGTTCCAGACGCCGTGTGCCACAAGCGCGATGAAGGTGCTCACGACTGTGAGTATGAATGTGATTGCAACTGCAGTTAGGGTCATTGCCCTGAGGCTGATTTTACCGAGGAGCAGCCCTGCGATCGAGGCGGATAGGATGATTGCGATTGCGTCTGACTTGAAGCCTGAGAGGAGCCCTGCTATCACAAGGACTGTGACTGCAGTGGCTGCCTTTCGCCTGCTGTAAAAAGCGACTAAAAGCGCCCCTGCAAAGACGCCGAAGCCGTGGAAGAGCGCGCGTGAGGTTGAGACTGCTGTCTTTGCTCTCACCGCTGAGCTGAGGATCGGGATTCCCTGAACAAGGATTGTGAATGCGAAGAAGAGCGCAAGAATGAAGACGATCTTCGTAAGCCGTTGGAACTTCCTTTGAGATGATAAGTAGTACAGTGATATCGAGTATCCTCCTCCTGCAAGCAACGCTAGAACAATGTGGATATTGAGGGTGAGATAGACTACTGCTGTGCTTGTGAAAAAGACTGCGCCCAGGACTGCAAAGGGCCGGTTTACTTCAATCTTCTTTCCCCATGAAGTTGAAGCTACAAAGATTACCAGTCCAATTAAGGTTGTTAAATAGGCCATGACACTGGGCTCGGATGAAAAAGAGCTCAGAAGATATTTTCTAGTTACAGGAATCTTAAACGAAAGAAAGGCTGCTGCCAAAAAGAAGAGGTAGGCCAGTGAAACAGCGATTTCCGGCTCAAAAATCCGTTTATGAAAATCCTTCGTAGAGTTCATCTGTTTCCTCGGCCATTGCTTTCCATGTGAAATTCTTAACCGTCTCAAGCCCTCCGTTGATAAGTTTTGCCCTCACATCATCGTCTTTGAAGACTTTTTTCACAGCCTCTGCGAGAGACTGGGGATTTGCTGTTGTGAAGAGATATCCGTTTTGGCCGTCATGTATGATCTCAGGGATGCCGCCAGCTTTTGATGCTACAACTGGAACGCCACGCGCCATTGCTTCGAGAATCGCTAGCCCAAATCCCTCCTTGCTTGATGGAAGGACAAAAACAGATCTGGAGGTGAACATTGAGTCAAGATTGTCAGCATAACCTTTGAACTCGACATCAGGAACACCGAGTCGTGAAACAAGAGCCTCTAAACCCTTCCGCTCCGGTCCGTCTCCCACAATCACCAGCCCTGCATCTGGGAAGCCCTCCTTGATATCTTTAAACGCTTCAATCAGCGAGTCAACCGATTTCTGCCGGACAAGAGCCCCGACAAACACTACTCGCCGTGTGTCACCCTCTGCTGTTGCATGTGAATCCACGCCGCTATAGATTATGCGGATTTTTTCAGCATCGATTCCGAGATTTATGAGAAGACCCTTCATATAACGACTCACGGCAATTATCAGGTCTGCCTCATCAAGAACCCATTTTAAAACCGGCCGGTACAACCGTGACTCGCCAAGTACAGTGAGATCTGAGCCGTGCACAGTTATTACAAGCGGTTTTTTACGTACCTTTTTGATGAGCGCGCCTGCGAGTCCCTGAGGTATTGCATAGTGTGCGTGGATGATGTCAAAGTCTTTTCGAAGGGCCTTGAGAAATGAAAATAGGGCAAAGTTGATACCACGCAGAACTGGAACGTTGATTACCGGCACCCTGATTATTCCAGGCTCATTTCGCGCATCTCTATCTTGATATGTGAGGATTACAAAGACGTTTCTTGAATGTTTCAACAGGTTTTCAACGTGTGTTATAATCCCTCCCTTCCGCGGCTTCCAAACCGATATGAGAAGGACCTTCATACGATGGTTAATATGTGACCTGCCTTTAATAATTTTATCATCAAAATCTCAAAATGATGGTTGCTCGTATCATGTTGGGGGTGGCAGTGTTGGTTTTGGCCGTCTTTTCAATGCCTCACGAACCAACCGAGATATCTGGGGGCGGGGCGTTCCAGTCGGATAATTTGATAGATTCACAGAATCGATGTTCGAATGATTGTTGTTTTCCACCGCTTTATTACCTATTGAGTAGAAAACAAGCACAGCTACAGCCACAATCAATATTAATAGCAGGTAGCGGTTTGTCTCAGTCATTTTCCTGCTCCGAGATGCAAGGTGCACATGAATGGGTCCCTGCCTAGAAAGCTGCCACTTACCTGAGCCCGGTATCTGCACCCCCCTCGGCACTCCTCAACTACCTGGCAATCCCTGCATTCCAACTCTTCCACCTTTGGCGTGTATTTCTTGACTACCCGCTTCCACAAATTAAGCAAATCTTCGTCTCCGATGTTACCCACAACATCTTCAAAAAATCCGCACTTGGAAACGCCGCCATCAATGTCGATTGTACAGATGTGGGATCCGCAGGAGTATCCGCTGTCACCTTCATGCACACCTGTCCCAAAGCCGTATCGCCTGAAGATCTCCGCAGCTTCCTGCGCCGGCGGGATAACATCGGCTGACGCGTTTCCTGCAAGTGAAGGGACGTCAAGATTCCACTCATTCGCGCCCAACGTTTCTATGAGTTTTTCCAGCTCCTCAAACTCGCTGAGATTATGTTCATGCACCATTGTGGCAATGCTCACATCCAAATATTTCGACGCATTTTTTATGCCTGCCAGTGTTTTTTCAAAGGAGCCTTTTCCACGCAGAGATTCATGCCCTTTTTCGAGTCCGTCAAGGCTTATCTGCACACTGTGAATGTACTTTGAGAGTTTCTCCGCAACAGTGGGCGTTATCAGTGTTCCGTTTGACAAAAGCTCGATTCGAATCGGATACCTGCTTGCAAGCTCAACTATCTCCCAGAACCGTCTGTGCAAAAGTGCCTCGCCGCCTGTAATAAGCAGCTTAAGTCCGTTCGGCGAAAACTCATCAAGCGCTTTTTCAACTATGTCGATTTCCAGGTCTCGCTCTTCTTTTTCACCGAGATAACAGTGAGCGCAGTTCAGGTTGCATCGCTCTGTAACATGGAGCTGCAGATATCGAAGCGAGGGAAGCACAGGATCGGGCAAGTCAAAAGCGGCTGGCGTGTTTTCAACTCGTCGGTCTTCGATGCATCCCTCTGAAGCCAGGTATTCGATGAGCCCGGCTGCTTCTTTTTGCTCTGTGCCCGCGGCTTTGACAATCTCTGCCAGACTGTTTTTACCTGTGCAAAATCTGAGAAATTCAAATGACTCGGAGTCAAGCTCGTATCGCTCGTCGGCTCGGAAATTGTATAGAAAAAATGACTCCTGGGCTTTGAGCGCGCAGTCTAACAGGTGCGGGTGCATTTACAACTCGTCCAGTGTAATTTTCCCTTCCTCGATGAGCTTTTTGTTTACTTTAAACGCGTTGCACTGGAGCTTTTCGCCTTCCTTGTAGAAATCGCATTTAGTGCAGATTTTTTGTCGAAGTTCTTCATCTTCCATTTAACATGCCTCCAGCTTGGTGAAAAAAATGAGAAAACAGAGCCGCAAGTTTATGCACAGCTCTTACAGCATTTACATGCGCCGTATCGAGTTGTCTTTTTGATCTTTTCAATATGCATGGAAATTCACCTCAACTTATGTTCTTTATTCTAACGTTTAAAAAATTATCCTAAAACACCGCTCCTTTCTTCCATGTCTTTCGTGTGTAAGAAGACTTGGCACAAATTTCTCCATTAGATTGTTAAATATAAATTTCAATCGAACACAACATTCGATTGGGGGCAGCACCTTTTTTCGACCACCTTTTTGTGACGGTCGAACCTGAATGGGTGAAGGCTGCCGGAAAAAGGTGGAAAGCTGGAATAGACAAAGATTTTATAGTGTGCGACTCTATTATTGTTTT
>QIDD01000124.1 GCA_003230355.1 Methanobacteriota archaeon | reverse complement strand
TTTCTTCAGTTAAAATCGCCGGGCACATGATTGCAGATGTTGCAGAAACCGGTACTGCCGCGCTCTATGTTGCCGGTAACTGCGACCTAGTTGAAACTGTTGAACTCTACCATGACCTTGATATCAGCCTTCAGGGCGAGGGAAAGATAGTTGATGGTGTTGGTTTCTTTGGTGTGGGAGGGTCAAATCCAACACCTTTTAACACGCCCCTGGAATACAGCGAATCCGACATTGCGGGCATGCTTAGGTCCGGCTACCGGGATGTTGAGGGTGCCAATGTTTTTGTGCTTGTATCTCATCCGCCGCCGAAAGGTGTTTGCGATAAAACCGCGGGAGGTGCAAATGCTGGAAGCCTTGCGGTTAAAGAATTTCTCAAGTCACACACGGTTGATCTTGTCGTCTGCGGCCACATACATGAAGCAAAGGGCATCGAAAAAAGTGGGGGAACAACAGTTGTTAACACTGGTCCAGCCTGCAGGGGCTATGCAGATATCGAGGTTTCAAAGGACAGTGGACTTACTGTGAAGATGGAATCAATACTTTAAAGATGCTTCCTCCTCCGGGATTATCCTCAACCCACACCCGTCCGCCATGCCCGTCAACAACTCTTTTAACAATTGCAAGACCCAGACCTGCACCTTCCACACCTCCTTTATCAACCCGCGTGAAACGCTCAAATATCGCTTCCTTATCAGCATCTAAAACACCGATCCCCGAGTCAGAAAACGAAGCTAAAAGCCCGGCGTCAACGTCTTCGACAACAACCGATATAGTTGACCCATTTGGACTGTATTTCACGGCGTTACTGAGCAGATTGTAAAAGACATGGTAGATCACTGGATTTGCCACGGCAAAATGAGATCTTTCAATGTTAAGGTCAAGGGTTACACTCTTTTTCTCAGCCATAGGTTTAACAACTCCTTCAGCGTGCTTTATTACAGGGGAGAGGTCCATCTTTTTCAAAGATATTTTCTTTTCTTCATTAAGACTTGCAAAAAGCGATGCGTCTTCGATAAGCTCAACCATTCGCTCGTTCGCATCAAAAATTGTCGTGAGAACCTCCTTAATATTTGGGTCCTCCTCCTCTTGTAGAGCGATTTCAGCCATAGTGCGGGCTACATTTGCAGGGTTAAGCAGATCATGGCGCATAATATCTGTGAAAAGGTCTTTAATATTATTGGACTCCTCTAATTCTACTGCATATCGTGTAAGCGCTTCTTCAGCCAATTTACGCGCCGTAATATCTGTAAACATTGCTGCCATTTTTCCAGGTGAAGTTTGAAATGCGTGGACTTCGAAGACGCCTGAGATTCCTCTGTTTTCGTATGCGATTTGTTCTGTATACCACGGCCTACCCGTGGATGCGACCTTTCGGTATCGGTCTGGGACGTCTGTTTCTGCAAGCGGGGGGAAGGCTTCTTCAATAGTTTTTCCAATGAAGTTTGTGTTGTCTACGCCGAGGATTTTGTCTGCAGCTTGGTTTGCGCCTGTGAATATGAGTTGTCCATCAGACTTGAGCTGATACATGTGCACTCCCATCGGGGTTTTATTAAAGAACTGTTCAAAGCTATCTTTGACCTCATTTTCGCCTGTCATAACAACCCCTCACAGAACCTATAACGACTTGTTATGCAGCAGTATTTTATCTGCCTTTTCGACATCCAGATTGACACCCATGACTTTCGGACATTTATTAAATTTGATAGTATATATTTAAACCTAACGGTTTTTTTTGATGAAATAACTTGACTCATCTAAGATAATTAAAAAACAAATTAAGATTTTTTCATGTTCAATTGTTTTTCTAAAACCAGCTCCAGATAACTCCTGGTCTCCGACCCCTCCACACCCAGCTCACGAAGAAAATCAAAAAGCACATCCGGCTCGTACTCACCCCCTGTCTCAACTTCGATAAAGCTTCCAAGCCCCTCCAAGTAGTCGAGCATGATCTCAAAGCTATCAAGCCGCAGATAACGCCTCCTCTTCGTAACAGCCATTACCTCGGTAAAACCCAGCGCCCGCAGAATAGACGCAGAATTATCCCAGCTGTCAACTTTAAGAGTGAACTCCTCCCGCGTCTTGGTAAGCCCGTCTATCTTTGGCCCCTTATATGTGAGAAAAACCATGCCCTCAACCTTTCTGAGTCTGATTGCTTCATCGGTCTCTGCAAAATCCCGACTCGGATGATTATAATAAACATCAACTTCGATAACCTCTTTTCTAAACACTCCACCAAGCTCTAGAATCCGCGCTTCAACCGCTGGAATCGAATCGATGCGCGCCTTCACCTCAATTTCAAGCACCTGCCATCTACCCTCCATCAGTTTTACAGGGGCACACATGAACCAGCGCCGACGCTACATCGTCAAGCTCTGAAACAACCTTTGCCTGCACACGATGAGACAGCCGGTCCGCATCGATGATTCGCATCTCCCTGTCAACTTCAATATGCATCTGCACATTTGCCATAACCCCCATGTAATGTACCTTCACCGAGTGCACTCCCTTCACACCATCTATACCTAGGGCCAGCTTTTTCAGCTCATCCACAAGCCCGATGTCAGGGACTCTTCCCATGAGCATGCCGATATTTTCACGCCCCACATCCACCCCGGTTTTGAGGATGAAGAGCGAGACAAGCAGACCTGCAAAGGGATCGAGGTAGCTGTAACCTGCCTTGGAAAAAATTATCCCTACAAGGACCACGACAGATGATAGGGCGTCGCTTGCATGATGGGTGGAGTCGGCGAGCAGCGATGGCGAACGGATGCGGCGGCCTATATGCGCAGTTTTACTCGTCATATACCAGTTTGCTGCAATCGAGATGACTGCGCCGATTATCGCGATATTTTCCGGTGCCTGAACGGTTTTATTAATCATCTGGACCACTGATGCACGGCCAACCTCAAATCCTACGAGGACGATAAGCATGGCAACCACAAGCCCGGTAATCGCTTCAGCGTCGCCGTGGCCGTAATGGTGTTTTTCATCAGCAGGCTTTGATGCAGCCTGAAATCCGATGAGAACAACAATAGATGACAGCGCGTCTGAAAAGGTGTGAAATGAATCTGCAACGAGTGCAAAGCTGTTACCCACAATGCCAAGCGGAAACTTGATGAAAAAGAGGATGATGTTTCCAGCGATTCCCATGTAGGCTCCTTTTTTGCCTTCCTCAAGCCTCTGCTTATGACGCATACAAGTTTCGATTAACACAAGATTGATATAATCTTTGCGCACCAGGCATGTGCAATGGACCTTTCACAATATGATTACAGCCTGCCGCGGGAGCTTGTGGCACAGCAGCCTGCTTTGGCCAGGGATATGTCACGCCTTTTGGTTCTGAATAAAGGCCTTGTAGACGATGCATTTTCAAGTCTTCCCCGCTATCTCTCAGCCGGGGACGTGCTTGTTTTGAATGATTCACGTGTTGTTATGGCACGGCTTGTGGCACGGAAAAAAACAGGCGGCAAAGTGGAGATTCTTATAATCAGATCTGATGGCATCAGTGCAAGTTGTCTTCTAAATGGAAAGAAAATTCGTCTTGGAACGGTTCTTGAAATAGGCGATTTTTCAGCTGTAGTCAGGGGAAAAGACAATGGCAGGTTCAACCTGGAGTTTGACAAGCAGGTTAGCGAGGTTATTGAAAGATATGGCGAGGTTGCGCTCCCCCATTATATTAAGCAGAAGGCTGATGACCCCGGCCGGTATCAGACTGTGTACAGCCGGGTGAAAGGATCGATTGCCGCTCCAACTGCGGGGCTGCATTTTACAGAGGAGATGCTCGCCACGATTCAAGATATGGGTGTTGAAATCGCCTATGTAACCTTGCACATCGGTCCGTCCACATTTCTCCCGCTGCGAGATGTGGGTGAGCATCCCAGCCTTGAGCCTGAATTCTACTCTATATCTGCTGAAAATGCGGAAAAGATTAATCGCGGGATACAGTCTGATTCACTGTTTACTGTGGGCACGACAACGGTTAAGGCGCTGGAGTCTGCGAATATCGGTGGAGCTGTTAAACCTGGCACTGGGCAGAGCAGTCTTTTCATCGCGCCGGGCTACAAGTTCAAAACACCGATAAAAGGGATGATTACAAACTTTCACCTGCCAAAATCAAGTCTGCTCCTTTTGGTCTCTGCCCTCTTCGGAAGAGAGCGAGTATTCAATGCCTACGAGCACGCTGTCAACCACCGCTATCGATTCTACAGCTTTGGAGACGCAATGTTAATTTTGAGGTAAAATTGATGTTTGAAGTAACCCATGTTGACCCAAGCGG
>QIDD01000123.1 GCA_003230355.1 Methanobacteriota archaeon | reverse complement strand
CTTCATTTGACCACCTCAGGCTTAATATTTGAAAGCCTCATAGCGTTAAGTATCACAGCCAGGGAAAGCCCCATGTCACCGACTGCCACTGCAAGCCAGAGCGGAACGAAGCCTGGGATGGCGAAGAGGGCGAAGCCGCCTTTCACAAGGATTGCGGCAACGATGTTTTGCTTCACCACGCCAGAGGTCTTCTTGCTTAGATCGATGAGATAGACCAGCCTTGAAAGATCGTCTTCCATGAGAGCTATATCAGCATTTTCCAAGGCTACATCGCTTCCCATAACACCCATAGCGATTCCCACGTCTGCACGTGCAAGGGCTGGAGCATCGTTAACACCATCGCCAACCATTGCGACACCGCCGTATTTCCCAGTAAGCTCCTCGCCGACTATTCTGAGCTTGTCCTCAGGCATGAGTTCAGCGTGGTACTCATCGATTCCAAGCCTTGTTGCGATAGCTTTTGCAACCCTCTCGTTGTCCCCTGTGAGCATTTCCACCCTGATGCCCCGCTCCTTCAGAGATGTAACAACCTCTGCTGCGCCTTCCCGGACCTTGTCGCTAACCGCGATGATTCCTATGCTCTCCTTTTCGTTGGCAACCAAAACGACGGTCTTCCCCTCATCTTCAAGCCTTGCCGCAGTGTCCTCAGGGAATCTGACCCCTTGGCCGTTGAACAGCTTCCGGCTTCCAATGCTGTATCTCTCTTTGTCGATCCTGCCGATAACACCCTTGCCTGCTACTGACTTGAAGTTTGCAACCCGACCCAGCTCCAGTCCTTCTTTTCGCGCCTTTTCAACGATGGTCTTTGCAATAGGGTGCTCTGAATGGGACTCAAGAGATGCTGCTATGCTCAAGATCTCCTCTGGGGAGAGATTATTAGTAACAATAACATCGCTCACTTCCAGCCTGCCCTCTGTAAGGGTGCCTGTCTTGTCAAAGGCGATAGCCTTTATCTGTCCCAGGCTCTCCAGATAGCTGCTCCCTTTTACTAGAACCCCGTTTCTCGCGCCGCTTGTTATAGCAGATACCATGGAGACAGGGGTTGAGATAGCGAGGGCGCAGGGGCAGGAGACAACGAGGAGCACCAGAGCCCTGTAAACCCATGTTTCCAGAGGCATGCCAAATATAAAGGTAGGCACAACAGCAACACCTATTGCCAGGAGTATTACCGCTGGGGTGTAGACCCTTGCGAATTTGTCAATGAATTTCTCGCTTTCAGATTTCTGCTTCTGCGCTTCTGAGACCAGTTTGATTATCCGTGATAGGACAGTGTCCTCTGAGCCTTTTGTCACCTTTATCTCAAGGTAACCGTCCGTGTTCAGCGTGGCAGCGAAAACCGTGCTTCCCACCTCCTTTGAGACCGGCACAGACTCGCCGGTAATAGGCGCTTGATTCACGCTTGAGCTACCCTTTACAACAACCCCGTCAATGGGGATCTTCTCGCCCGGCCTTACAATAACGGTCTCGTCAACATCGACTTCATGGGAATGAACTGTGAGTTCTTTTCCACCCCGTCTAACGGTTGCGGTTTGCGGCGCCATCTTCAGGAGGCTGTGAAGCGACCTTTTAGCCCGGTCTGACGCATGTTCTTCAAGAAACTCGGCGATAAAGAAGAGAAACATAACAGCCGCGCCCTCTTCGCCGTGGCCTATCAGAAAGGCTCCGACAGATGCAATCGTTATAAGAAGGTCAATTGTGTAATGACCCTTAAAAATGGATTTAACCCCGTTTTTAATTATCTCATGGCCGGAAAGCAGGACAACCGCGAGATAGAACACTGCGGCCAGGAATTTTTCCAATAGAGCAAACTCAAGGGTAAGGCCGGTTAAGAACAAGAGGGCAGAAACACCTATTATAGCTGCGTCCCTGCCCTTCCAGAGGGGTTTTTCCTCAAAGTCTTCGACATCCTCAATCGCTACACAGCTGGTGCAGAATGCTTCATCATTCTTCGGCATGTTCCACCCCCATTTCAAGGAGCTTTTTTACGTGCTCGTCGTCCAGCGAGTAATAGACCATTTTTCCCTCTTTTCTGAACTTAACGAGCTTGAGGTTTCGAAGGAGCCTGAGCTGATGTGAAATGGCTGAGACCGTCATTTCCAGTAGCGTCGCGATGTCGCAGACGCACAGCTCGTTTTCCATGAGTGTGTAGAGAATTTTCACCCGTGTTGGGTCTCCAAGAGCCTTGAATATCTCGGAGAGGGTGAGGGCTTTGTATTCACCAATGAGTTCTTCCTTTAACTTCAGGACCTTTTCTTCATCGACATGGAATATTTGACAAGCTCCTTCTTCATTCATACACTTGAACAAGTGTTCAACTATTTAACTGTTATCACTTTAAGTGCAAAGCCTCCTCTGACAAAAGAAAACTATTAGGACATTTTGAGATATCTGAAGGCATCAACCACGTGAGTTTTGTAGATGTTCACGAGCACATATAATTGACTCCGCTGTCGAAAAGCTCAGAGGAATAAATCCCTTAAATGCGACACCAAAAAAAATGAAAATTCGCGCTTTTCGTCAAGCTCCATTTTTCCCACCTATTAGGGCCCCAGCCTCTTTTAAAAGACTCTCTATCTCAGCCCCAGGATCAGGAGCCAAATCAAGGTCAAAGACAATGAGTTCCAACCGCCCGGAAGTATCGTTTTCACGGACAGTTCCAGCCACGATTATCTCGCTTCCACCGATCTCGCGCAGGCGGTCATGAACCAATTGATATGCGTCACCCTCGATAAGTGCGTTGATCGTTGTGTTCAAAAGTATCTCACCCATCTTATTGAAAAACACAGTATGCAGCCGGCCGGACCCGTCGTCGATAACCCCGTTTACAACAAAGCGTTTCTCACCCTCCTTCTCATAAATCGTCGGATTATCGTAGATTCGGATGAGCGCCGCCCTCACCTCAGCCTTGGACTCAGGTTTTAGCCCTGCGATGGTTGTACGCTTCGCCCGCGCAGTTTCAGATGCTACGGCGACTACATTTTCAAGCACAACATCAGGCGGGTTCAAAACAACCTTCCCATAGCGGCCTACATGGATTTCAATGTCGTCAAGACGCTCGCGGACATATCCTTTTTTAATAAGAATTACGTCGCCTTCTTTAAGTTCACCTGCCTCCACTAGCCCGACATCATCATCCCATAAAACAGCCCTCGCCGACCGGGTGTCATCAGCTACAAAGAGGTTTGCAACCCTGCCTGTGGACCCGTCCTCACGGGTGAATTCTCTGGGCTCATAGCTTCGCAGAACCTTTACAACACAGTCCACACCCTGCATGCCGGCTACAAGCTCGGAAAGCTTCATCTGCGACCCACCGGCTTTTTTCGGATAATCATCTTCATTCAAATCCTCAGGATTTACAACGATAAAGGCCCTGCTGCCAAGATGTATCTCAGCCTCGCCGTTTCGGTTCTCCTTAGTATAGCCGTCACGGATTTTAATAATGTCACCTTCCTTCACAGCTCCATTTTCAACTGCTTCAGCCCATTTATCCCAGAAGACAACTCTAACAGCAGAGGTCTTATCAGCAATGAGCCCAGATGCAACCTTGCCGCGAACTTCATCAGACTTGTCAAAACTGCGCACCTCAAAAAGCTGTGTAAGCCGGCCGGAGACATCAACGCTTGACATCCCTGGAATCACGTTTTCAAGCAGGAGCTTCGGCACCTCCTCAACCATGCCTTCAAGAAAATTAATCCCAAGCTCACCTGCAACAATATGAGCCGCGCCTTCAAGCGTGATAAGACCGTTTAGCTCGCCTCGCTTACCCTCAACCTTGCCCCGAACCTCATCTTCCGCGAGCCCGCTTTTCTCACTGATTTTGCGTATAAGATCATCTGCACTAAAACCCATTAAAGCTCTATAAACAAAAAGACTATATAAATTTGAGGGATTGAAAAAACAGGGCAAATCTTCTTCAAAATCTTTATTATACTATGGCGTGTGAAGGGTGGTGTATGTTCGGGCGTAATCTTGAAGACTTCATTAAAGTGACAGAGGAGCCTAGAGGCTTTGACGAGGATTTCTTTGATTTTACGGACCGCATCTATCCCTGGACAACTGTGTATCGGTTTTTCTTTCTCGCAGATTTTGAGCGCAAAACCCAGTTTATGCTCGGCGCTGGGCAGAAAAATCTTCGCAGGTATAGTGTGAACGGCGAGCCTATTGAGTTTGAGAATATTTCGCCTGATTATCGGATGGGTGTTTCATATTGGCTGGAAAACGGCTCTGTCCTGCACAAGACTGTTAATGATAAGGTGAATGTTGAATGCGGGCTTAGAGGGGAGTCATTTTCATTTATCAGGGAAAACGG
>QIDD01000122.1 GCA_003230355.1 Methanobacteriota archaeon | reverse complement strand
GATCGAAGAGGTCTATCAATAAACTATAAAAAGCTGCTTTCAGTTCTTTTGTTGTAATGGCTGGAGATGACAAGTTCAGAGAGGCTGGAAGTATCGCTGCTGAGGTGATGGATGCAGCCATTAAAAAGGTGAAGGTGGGCGCGCGGCTGCTTGAGGTTGCCAACTACGCCGAAGGCAAGATTTTTGAGATGGGGGCGAAGCCTGCATTTCCCATTAATATCTCGATTAACGAGCGGGCCGCCCATTACACTCCTGACGCGGGTGACACAAGGGTTTTTGAAAAGGACGATCTTGTGAAGCTGGATATCGGTGTGCATGTGGACGGATATATTGGTGATATAGCGCGCTCGAAGGCAATAGGCGGCGGGCACAAAAAGCTTATCGCAGCAGCTGAGGCGGCTTTAGACAATGCGATTTCTGCGTTGAAGCCAGGTGTCAAGACAAACGAGATCGGCGGAATCGTGGAGAAGACTATTAAAGATTTTGGATTTCTGCCTGTGAACAATCTCACAGGCCATATGCTTACTGAGTGGAATCTCCATGGTGGAATCGTTGTTCCCAATGTGAGGACTATGCACGGCCACAAGTTCAGGGAGGGTGATGTTTTTGCTATCGAGCCTTTTTCAACCGATGGCGCTGGCAGGGTTGTGGATGAGGCCAATGCCATGATATTTCGCTATCTGGCTGATAAGCCTCTGCGGATGAGGGAGGCGCGAACCATCCTTGCCTATGTGAAGGAAAACTATTCTATGCTGCCCTTTGCCGAGCGCTGGGTTGCAGACCTGGTTCCAAGGTTTAAGCTGGGTCTCGCGCTCAGACAGCTTGTTTCGTCGAAGTCGCTTCACCCCTATCACATTTTGAGGGAGCGGGCGGGCGGGCTTGTTGCGCAGGCCGAGCACAGTGTAAGGATTACAAGCGGCGGCTGCGAGATTCTTACTGAGAAATAGTTGGAGTGTAAAAAAGAAAAAGATGAGGCTGAGTATTTTCAGCCTGCGATGTATCTGAGGATGAAGTCTCCCATGGCAACCGATACGGCTATGAGGGCTGCCAGTAAAAAGTCTCGTGGGATCACTTCATATTGTACGCCAAATTTTGTTATTTCTGCCATGCGTTTGCACCTCCATCGTTCATACACTTATATGTAGTCTTTTTCATATATATAATTTATCATAATTAATTGATATAGTTATCTTTTCGTGTCATTAAACGCGCCTCGCGATATGCTTGATTGGCAGTTAAATATTTAAAATATGCAGACATTTTCAACTCGGTGCAAAGATGGAAAAGACAGCGATAGAAAAAAGTGATTTAGCAGAATTATTATGGGAATCACGTGAAGAAGGGTTCACAGCACTTGAGCATGAGGTGATCTACCGGGAACTCTGCTCTGGATGCGGGCTCTGCGTTGCAGCATGTCCAGAGGACGTGATCGGTTTTACAGAGTATCCGAAACTTATTGGAAAGTGCACGAACTGCGGCTACTGCCTCATGGTATGCCCGCGGAGCTTTCTGCCCAAGGACGAACTAGAGGAGAAGACCTTCGGATCCAGCCCTGGCGGAACAGGCGTAATCGAGGGCGTATACTCGGTAAAGTCAAAGGATAAAGGCCAGGATGGGGGATTTGTAACGTCCCTTCTTAAATTCATGCTTAAAAAAGGCCGAATCGACGGCGCAGTGGTCTCACAGATAGACCCTGAAAAAGCGTGGAAGCCCCTACCAAAGGTTGCCACGTCTGCAAAGGAAATTGAAGCGGCCGCCGGCAGCAGATACTCGACAAGCCCTAATCTATCGGTTCTGAAAGAGGCGAAGAATAAGGGGCTGAAAAAACTTGCAGTTGTTGGAACGCCCTGCCATATCGACGGGGCTGCAAAACTCAAACACTATCCCGTTGAAGGCGCGGAGCTTGCAAGCGTCATCTCAACAACGGTGAGCGTCTTTTGCAAAAGCAATTTCATCTACCCAATGCTGGAGGAAGTCCTTTCAAAAAAGGAGGGAATCGATCTCGCAAAGGTTTCGAAGATGGATATAAAAGGCAAGAACCTTCTGGTCTATGAAGGTGACTCTGAGAAGAAGATTTTGCTTAAAGATATCCGTGCCTATGAACGGCTTGGCTGCAAAATCTGTGATGATTTCACAGGCAGGTTTTCAGATTTTGCCGTGGGGTCAGTGGACTCTCCTGCCGCAAGCTCAACAGTGATTGTTCGAACCAAAGAGGCAGCAAAAGTTCTGAAGGACATGGAAAAAGAAGGGCTCATCGAACTCAAGGAAATAACAGGCGAGGATCTGCCAGTTCTAAACAAGCTTACAGAGATCAAGAGGAAGCGGGCTCGAAAAGAAGCGGCAGCAATCGTTCGCAGTGAGCTGCCTATGCCGCTCAAGTTCCTCTGGGAATAATGGTGAAGCTATGTCGACTGAAAAAAAGATTATGATAAAGAACATGAAGGCGCCGGGCCTGGATCTCAGTGATGTTAAAATCGAGTTCGGCGATGTGGAGGAGTATTGGGACGAGCCTATGGGCCCGACCCCGATGCCGTCGATTACCGATCTTCGAGGGTGGGATTTCAAGCTGCTCAAAAAGTATCCGCCCCTTTACATTCCGAACTGCGATATGTGTTGTTTCTGCGCCTATGGCAAGTGCGATCTTACAAAGGACAAGCGCGGAGCCTGCGGCATCGGGCAGAAATCGCAGCTTGCAAGAAAGGTTACGATGGAGTCGGTCTGGGGTGCGGCTGCACACGGTGCGCATACCGATCACCTGCTCCATGAAATGATAAAGATACATGGGGCGGATTTTCCGATTGACATGGGACCGGACGTTCTCATCGAAGCGCCAATCTATAGAGTTCTCATCGGCAAAAAACCCAAGACCCTGGGCGATCTTGTGCAGGGTGTGGAGTATGCGAAAAACGAGATATTCCACATAACATCGTCTCTGCACGCCGGGATGGAGGGCAGCTATCTTGATCGCGAGTCCAAAGCGATGCACGCAGGGGTTATGGACAACCTGCTCATGGAGATAGGGGACATCGTTCAGATCGCGGCATATGATTTCCCAAAGGGCGTTATCGACGTGCCCTTGGTGCAGCTCGGCCCAGGGACTGTGGATAAGAAAAAACCTGTTATCACATGCATCGGCCACAACGTCATGCCGGCAGCTGAGGTCATCACTTATCTTGAGGATAAAGATTTGATAGACAAAGTCGAGATCTGCGGTATCTGCTGCACAGCCCATGATATGGCGCGTAGGAACAAAAACGTAAAAATTGTGGGGAATCTGTCAAAGCAGCTCAAGTTCATCGAGACCGGGATTTCCGATGTTGTCATGCTTGACGAGCAGTGTGTGCGCGAGGATATTATTGATGTTGCCCGCAACTACGGGACAGTGATCATCGCTACAAACGACAAGGTCTGTCTCGGCCTGGATGATCGGACCGGTGACAGCGTTGATTCTATTGTGGAGGACCTTGCAACCGGCAGGGCTGAAGGCGCGCTCATACTTGACGCTGTGAAGGCCGGGCATGTGGCGGTGCGAACTGCGCAGAGGCTTTCTGAGACGCGGGAGAAGAGTGACACCGGGCTTTTGTCTCCGAAGGAGGTCAAGACTTGGGCTGCTAAGTGCACATCCTGCGAGGCATGTCTGCGGACCTGTCCCGTGGATATTCACATTTCAGATTCAATGAAGGCTGCGCGGGATGGGAACTTCGCAAGTTTTGTTGATGTAAAGGAGCTTTGCGTGGGCTGCATGCGCTGTGATTATGCATGTGAGACCGGGATTCCGATTACTCAGGTGATGGATTCGGCTGCCCGAAACTACAGCGGAACCTATGTGGGCAACGTCCGAATGGGCCGCGGCCCGATTACGGATGTTGAGATTCGAAACGTGGGTCGGCCGCTTGTTTTTGGCGAGATACCGGGTATTGTTGTATTTGCAGGCTGCTCAAATGTGCCGAACTCTGAGCGTGAGATCGCGGAGATGGCTGAAGAATTCCTCAAAAGAAATTTTATCGTTGTCACAACAGGCTGCGCAGCAATGAGCTTGGGCAGCTACAAGGACGAAGAAGGTAAAACACTTTATGACAAGTATCCGGGTGAGTTCGACGCAGGCGGTCTTACAAATCTCGGCTCCTGTGTTTCCAATGCCCACGCACTTGGCGCGGCGATAAAGGTTGCCCATATCTTTGCAAAGCGAAACCTTCGCGGCAACTTTGAAGAGATAGCTGATTACATCCACAACCGTGTGGGCGCGGTCGCCGTGGTTTGGGGAACCTATTCACAGAAGGCACACGCCATCTGCACAGGTCTCGCCCGATGGGGTATTCCTGTGCTCT
>QIDD01000121.1 GCA_003230355.1 Methanobacteriota archaeon | reverse complement strand
GCCTCTTCAACGAGGAGTGTCAAGCCCTCAACACCCACTACCTTTACTTTACTCCCATTTGCAATAGTGCCACTCGCAGCTCTGGCGCTCCATAGCTCGCCGTGAACGAATATAGAGCCCTCTGGATCAAGCTCTGTCTTGGCTGTGCCCATCAAGCCGATCATGCCCTCTGCGCCGGTGGCGGGCCTTTTCCGCTGAGTCTTGATGGTTAATCCAATGGCAAAGACAAAGAACAACGCCGTAAGTAACGCTGTTGAGATAATTATGCCCAGTGATATCCTGACATAAGGCTCCTTCTCCGCATTTATCAACATCATAGACCCGATTATAAAAGATAGGATGCCGCCGCCGGCCAGAATACCCATGGTAGGAGTGTAAAGCTCGGCTATAAACAAGACGATTGCGAATATGATGAGAGCTATCCCTGTAAAGCTCAGGCTTATTGCCTGAAAAGCCCAAAGGGCAAGGAGTATTGAAATCCCACCCACTATGCCAGGCAGGACTGCACCCGGGCTCTGGAGCTCGAACATTATGCCATACAGCCCTGCAAGTAACAATAGGTAGGCTATGGTTGGGTTGGATATGGTGTGCAAAAAGCTCTCAGTAGCGCTCATGGGAAGCCTTATGATCTCCAAGTCCTTCGTCCGAATAGTCTTTTTTCCAGAGGGCAGATCCACAGAAAATCCATCAAGCTCTTCCAATAGGCTGTCGTAGTCGCCTGCTACAATATCCACAATACCAAGTCCTATCGCGTCCTTAGCAGTTAGAGAGGTGCTGTTGTATACAAAGCCTTCAGCAACCACCACGTTTCTACCTTTCAGCTCCGCAATGGATCTCATGTAGGCAGCAGCATCGTTGGTCACCTTGTCAGAGACCTCGCCTGTACCACCGATCCCCATTGCAACCGGATGTGCAGCTCCCACGTTTGTGCCAGGCGCCATGGCAGCCACATGAGCGGCCATCATGATAAAGCTCCCGGCAGACGCAGCCCTAGCGCCGCTTGGATAAACGTAGACCACTATCGGCACATCGCTTTCAAGGATATCCTTGATTATAGTGCGCATGGCAAGGTCCAAGCCGCCTGGTGTATCCATCTGGATAACCACCGCCTCAGCACCGTCTTCCTCTGCCAATTTAATACCCTTTGAAACATACCCGCTCACCACAGGATCTATTACCCCTTCAACCTCCAGAACATATATCGGATTAGAAGACGCCTGAACATAATTAACAAGGAAAAGAAGGATTAGTAAGCCTATTAGGATTCTGAAACCCCTTCCAGTTGCCATGGTTATAATACACGCTGTGTCGTATTAAAAAGATTGTGCTGTCCGCAGTTTAACTCACAGGCAGGCAAGGGATGTTCACAGTATTGCCTTTGCCGCGTCCATTGTGAGGTCAATGAAGCGTCCAGAGTCAAGGAAGATTACAAATGTGAGCACCACGGATGCGACGATTAGGAACAGAAAGAGCCTTGGCTCAGGCTTTCTCTCAACCTTTTTCGGAAGATCTCTGAAGTACATGTTTTTCAGCACATGGGAATAGTAATAGAGTGACACAGCGCTGTTAATTACTCCGAATATTGCAAGAATCGCCATTTTAGCGTCGATTGCTGCTGCGAATAATATGAACTTAGAGAGAAATCCTGCAAGAGGCGGGACCCCTGCGAGAGAGAGCAGGAAAAAGACCATTGCAAGGCTTGTTGTCGGGGCAAGGTCCCGTAGACCCCGGTAGTCTTCGTATGTGTGGGCATTGTAGGTGTTTGCGAAGAATGAGACCACTGCAAAGGCGCCGCCTGCCATGAACACGTAGGCGAGGATGTGTAAGAAACCGCCTGCAAAGCCGAGGGGTGTTACAACAGCGAGAGCTATGAGAATGTAGCCTGCGTGCCCAATCGATGAATAGGCGAGCATCCGCTTCACATTGCTCTGTGCAAGAGCGGCCACATTACCCCATGTCATCGTGAGAATAGCAAGTAGTGCGAAGGCCAACATCCACAGCTCGGATAGCGCGCCAAGCGATCCGCCGAAGATTCTGAAGACCGCGGCAAAACCCATGGCCTCTGCTCCGGTTGCAAGAAAGAGAGTAATCGACGTGGGTGCGCCCTGATATGTGTCAGGCACCCAGAGATGGAACGGCACCGCGGCTATTTCGAATCCGAAGCCTGCGATGAGAAGTAAAACACCGAGGGCAAGTATGGGGTTGAACGTGCCGTGACCTGCTACAAGCGCTGAAATAGATTCTGAGATGACCGAAAGATATGTTGAGCCTGTGACGCCGTAGATAAGGGACATTCCAAAAAGGATTACCGCCGATGAAAAAGCGCCGATGATAAAATACTTGAGAGCAGCTTCAGACGAGGCGGGGTCTTTTTTGATGAAACCTACCAGTGCGAATATTGAAAGCGTTGCAAGCTCAAGTGACACAAAAAGGGTGATAAGCTCGCCCGACGAAGCCACAAGCATCATGCCAAGAGTTGCGTAAAAGACCAGAGAAAAATAGACTCCAGTATCCTCGATCTCCTTAGTCGAAACCGCTGTGCCAACTACAAGTAATGCAACGATTAAAAAGATGATTTTAAAGAATTGGGAGAAGGGATCAATGAGTATGATTCCACCCCAGATATTCGCCTCAACATTGATAAGTGCAATAGACGCAATCAGGCTTGCCACAAGGCCTGTGAAGGCCCAGTAGGTCAGACGCTTCCTGTCCTTCTCCTTTGTAAAAGCATCAAGTAGGGGGGTGAGTAGCCCCCATACCATCATAATTATCTCTGGAGAAACAGCTATCACAGGGTTCATCATCTATCCTCCGAGAACGGCCACAACATTTGCAACCGAAGCCTCCATCATATCAAGAAGCGGTGACGGATATATGCCGAAGACGATCGTCAAAAGTATGAGGATCGCAAAGGGCACAAGCTCAGGCCAGAACTCAAGGTCGTCAATGTGCTTTGGAAGTGTTTTCGCTGGCTCTCTGAATCCCAGCCTCTGCATAGTCCACATGAAGTAACCGGCCGTGAATATGATTGAGAAGACCACGATGATTGCGACGAATTTGAAGGCTGCGAAGACACCGAGGAATATGAGAAACTCTGCAACGAATCCTGCGAGGCCTGGAAGGCCCATAGACGCGAGAAACGCAATGCCTATAGAGGCCATTAGCAGCGGTGTTTTCTTTCCAAATCCTGTGAGGTCTTCGATGATTCGAGTCCCAGTTTTGTGATGGATCACTCCTGCAATAAAGAAGAGATGTCCTGTGATGATGCCGTGGGCAACCATCTCATATATGGCGCCTTGAATCCCGATTATATTGAATGCGGCAATACCGAGAAGTGCAAGTCCCATGTGGCTTACAGAGGAGTAGGCGATGAGCTTTTTCAGATCTCTCTGTGACATAGCCGCAAAGGCTGCGTAAAAGGCGCTCACACCGCCGAGAATAAGCATAACAGGTATCCATGCACGAGCACCGTCGGGGACCATTACAAGGCCGATACGAATCAAGCCGTAGCCGCCCATCTTAAGCATGAGCGAGGCAAGATGAATACTGCCCGCAGTCGGGGCTTCGACATGCGCGTCGGGAAGCCAAGTATGAAACGGCCAGACCGGAAGTTTAACGGCAAATCCGAAGAGAAGCGCTCCAAATATGATTATCTGAGTGTTCACCGGAAGAGACGGCCCATACTGGGCAATCGTTGCCATGCTGAAGGTCCTGGGCTCAACATTGAAGTAGAGCGCAATAATTGCAAGCAGCACGAAAAGACCTGCAAAATGGGTGTAGATAAAGAACTTGATAGACGCATATTCACGCCTTGGACCGCCCCAAATACCTATGAGGAAGTACATGGGCACAAGCACAATCTCCCAGAACACGAAGAACAGGAAGAGATCAAGCGCCAGAAACACGCCCAGAAGCGCTGATTCAATGATGAGGAGCAGGGCAAAATGGATGTTAGTCCTATCAGACACATGCCAAGAAGCCGCCATAGCAAGCGGAGAAATAAGGGTTGTAAGGAGCACTAGTGGATAGCTTATCCCATCCACGCCAAGTATATAGTTTATCCCAACCGACGGAGCCCAGGCAACCGTTTCAACCAGCGAATATGCAGATGTTGAAAAATCGGCTCTGCCCCAAGCTATAAGCGAAATAATAAAGGTAACAATCGTTACCCCCAAGCTAAAAAACTTAGCAGCCTTAATATAACCGGTGTAAAAAGCATTGCCGAAAGAATTCCAAATGACATCATTTACCTCCTTTTACCTAGCTCCTATAACCATAAAAATCCATAGCATAATTGCTCCAATAACTATTCCACTTGTATAATCGTTCACAACTCCAGTTACACTTCTACGGAAGATATCGCCGTATCTATGCAGCACCTCAGCAATCCCGTTAACAACACCGTCAACCGCGGTTCTGTCAAAACTATCGGTGTGCGCCGAAACTATCCAGGTATTCTTGCCTGCCTGATTCACTGCGCCATCAATAAAGCGCATATCAAAATTCGACACATAATCCCCATAGACCATGAAGTTCTCCGCAATCATATCGCTCTTCTCAGGATGATGACCCACCCAGGACTTTTGTTCAGGAGCCGGCTTAGCCGGCGTAGCACGAGCAAAATCCTCACCAGTCTGCACATACCTATGATCCACCTTGGCATCAAAGGTCTCCACGCTCTTAGTAACTTTAAGAGCGGCCAAACCTGTTTTTTTGTAGCTGTCGTCGATTGCGTTGTCCAGTGTTGTGAAGGGTCCTTTGGCGAGCCAGATGAGGCTTGTGGCTAGTTTTTCA
>QIDD01000120.1 GCA_003230355.1 Methanobacteriota archaeon | reverse complement strand
GTGAGTTTTATATGAAGGTTGTAGTTATCACTGGCACGCCGGGAGTCGGCAAGAGCACTGTTCTCCAACGGTCGCTTGAAGAAATCGAGGACAAGTATACTATTCTTAATTTTGGAGACGCCATGCTAGATGTTGCCTTGGAGCGGGGTGTTGTGAAATACCGCGATGAGATGCGCAGGCTTGACCCTGGTGTGCAGAAGGATATTCAGCGCATGGCAGCCCGAAGGATTGCAGATGCATCGAAAACCGAAAACATAGTTGTTGACACTCATGCCATGATTAAAACGCCTCGCGGTTATCTGCCAGGTCTACCGGTCTGGGTGCTTGAAGAGCTAATGCCAAGTCTAATCGTGGTTGTGGAAGCAGATCCCGAGGAGATTTCCGGCCGGCGGTCCTCTGATGAAACACGGAATCGTGATGCTGAGCGAGCGGTTGAGATTACTGAGCATCAGCTTTTAAACAAGGCGGCGGCTGTTTCATACTCTGTTTTCAGCGGCGCAACCATAGCTATCGTTGAGAACCACGACGACGGGCTCGATGAGGCTGCCCATAATCTTGCCAAGGTGTTGAGGTAAAAAGATATGAGTTTGTTCGATCCGTTCTATGGTATTTTCGACACCCTATTCTATCCATTTTTCAACCTAGTTCCAGACCCGCGGGTGTCATATATGGTTGGCGTGTTTTTTGTGTCAATCATTATCGCGCTCATCACAACGGTTGCAACGGCAAAGGTTGTTGATCAAGGGGAGATGAAGGTGAACAAGGCGACGCTTAAAGATTTTCAGGAGAAGATCACCGTGGCGCGGGAAAAGGGCGATGAAAAGAAGATGAAAAAGCTCACAAACGAGATGATGGGTGTTCAAAGCGAGGTGATGAAGGGCAGCTTTAAACCCCTCATGTATACTATGCTTCCAATCATCATCGTCTTTAGGTGGCTTGGGCACTACTGGGAGTTGCAAACATTTATAACAGATGGGTCTAATTATCTGATTTCACTGCCTTTCAGCCTCCCGAAATACGGAACTGAATTGGGCTGGCTGGGCTGGTACATCATATGTTCATTCATGACGTCAACTGCGATTAGAAAGATATTCAAAGTTCAGATGTGAGGTAAACAAAATGGTTGCTCCAAGACTACGATCAAGATCATATATTAAGAAGAAGATAACAACGCCTGGCGGCAGAAAGACGGTTCACTATAAGAAAAAGAATGTAAGCTACGCCCGATGCGGGTCATGTAACAGGCTGCTGCTCGGTGTTCCGCGCACAAGAGTGGCTAAGCTTAGAAAATCTCAGCGTGTGCCAAACAGGCCATATGGTGGAAATCTCTGCACACCCTGTACTCGAAGCCTAATCAAAGAACAGGCTAGAGGTTAAGCAATGATTCTCACTGTGGGCGGGCCGATAGGATCTGGCAAGACCACTGTTGCAAGCGCTGTTGCAAAGCGCTTCGGCCTGCGTCATATTTCGGCAGGCGTTATTTTTCGGGAGATGGCGCGGCAAAGGGGGCTGAGCCTAGAAGATTTTTCAAAACTCGCAGAGTCCGATGATTCATTTGACCAGATGGTAGACGCGCGTCAGAAAGAACTTGCATCCGGGGGCAGTGCAATCGTTGACGGCCGGCTCTCAGGACGATTCATAGAAGACGACATCAAAATATGGCTCACCGCACCCTTCGAGCTCCGGGCCCAGCGGATTGCTAAAAGAGAGGGAGTTGACCTTTCAAAGGCCGCATCTGACATGCAGAAGCGTGAGAAAAGCGAGGCCACCAGATACAAAAAGATATATAACATTGATATTTATGACATTTCACACTATGACGTGGTGTTGAACACCGCCCTTTGGAGTGCAGAAGGTGTTATAGAGATAATTGAAACATTGATTGAGGCGAGATTATGATAATGGAACCTGGAAGAGTATGCGTTAAACTGGCTGGAAGGGAAGCTGGAAAAAAGTGCGTAGTAGTTGAGGCTGCGGACAAGAACTTCGTTGTTGTTCTCGGCGAGGGCGTGAGAAGACGCAGATGTAACATCACGCATCTTGAGCCCACGAGCGAGATCCTCAAGTTAAAGAAGAGCGCTAGCGACAACGACATACTGAAAAGTTTGAAATGAAAAACCCACTTTACAGAAGGGTTGCTGACAAGCTCATAATCAAAAACAAGGCTGCAACATCCAGTGATTTCGGACGCTATCCTGAAGCACGGCCAATTGAAGAACACCTGCGCTTCGGCGTCATAAACCTTGACAAACCAAAAGGCCCAACATCACACGAAGCGGTTTCATGGGTGAAAAACATGCTCGGCGCATCCAAAGCAGGGCACAGCGGGACACTCGACCCAGCGGTCTCAGGCGTGCTGCCCATCGCCCTCAGCTCCGCGACAAAGGCCCTTGCACCGCTCTTCGAATCAGGCAAAGAATATGTCTGTGTCATGCGGCTCCATGCAGAGATGGAGAGCGAAAAGGTTATAAAGACCATCCGTAAGTTTCAAGGCGAAATATATCAGAGGCCCCCCGTAAAATCGGCAGTAAAACGTCAGCTTCGAACAAGAAAGATATATTACATAGATGTAAAAGAGATAAGTGAAAGCAAGGTTCTCATGACCATCGGTTGTGAAGCAGGAACCTATATTCGAAAGCTCTGCCACGACATCGGCCTCTTCCTGGGCACAGGTGCCCACATGGAAGAACTCAGAAGGACAAAGGCAGGTCCTTTTGAAGAAGAAAGTTCAGTAACACTCCACGACGTAAAGGATGCATACCAGTTCTGGAAGGAAAATGGGCTTGAAGGTCCGCTTCGAGATGTGGTGCGTCCTGTTGAAACCGTGCTAGAGCACATCCCAAAAGTCGTGGTGCGCGATACAGCGGTTGACGCCATATGTCATGGCGCAGACCTCGCAATCCCAGGCATAAGCAAAATACATCCAAAGATAAAGGAAGGTGACAGAGTCGCCATCTGGACTCTGAAAAACGAGGTTGTTGCTCTTGGAGAAGCCCTAATGCCCTCAGAAAAAATACTGGCTGAAGAAACTGGAATGGCGGTGAAAACCAAAAGAGTAGTAATGGATGCAGGGACATACCCTCAAATCTGGAAGAGTCATGATCATAATCTGCCGGGGTAGCCTAGCCCGGACAAAGGCGTCGGCCTTGAGACAATAAGTCCCATGGGACTTAGGCAAGAAAGCCGGTGGAGCACCCGCTCCGCAAGGGTTCAAATCCCTTCCCCGGCGTTACAAGCCTTTTTGTGTAAAAAGGTTTGTCCATCCAAAAACCCGAAATTTGCACTGGGCAAATTTCTCCCCTATGGTAATAAAGGTCATAATATGAGTAAAAAAGAAGAAACAGCAGAAGAGGAATTCCAGCACCTTGTACGTGTTGGTGGAAGGGACATTAAAGGGCAGAAGAACGTAGTCCACGGACTCGCCTTAATTCGCGGAATTGGTCCCAGAACAGCACGGATTGTGTGCACTGGTTCAAAAGTTGACTTCAGAAAAAAGATAGGCTATCTCAAAGACAGCGAGATCGAGGCGATTGAAGGGGAGATCAAAGCCCTTGAAAGTTCGCCTCCCTGGATTTTGAATCGGCAGAAAGACTATGCCACAGGTCGAAACAGGCAGGTAACCGGCGCAGATCTAATGCTTAGTCTGCGGGATGATCTCAACAGGTTGCGAAAGATACGGTCCTATCGTGGTATCAGGCATGAGTTAGGGCTTCCAGTGCGCGGTCAGAGAACTAAGTCCAGCTTTAGAAAGAACGTAACTGTTGGCGTGAGCAGGAAGAAGGTAAGGACTGCGCAGAGTAAGTAGGAGTTGTTTAGCTATGGGTCAACCACGAAGAATTACAAAAAAATATTCAACACCAAAGCACCCTTGGAGGGCTGAGCGTATTGAAGAGGAGAGTAAGATTCAGAAGGAGTACGGTCTTAAGAACAAAAAGGAGATTTGGAAGGCCCACGCCAGTCTGCGCGCTGCGAGGCAGCAGGCTAGAGCGCTTCTTGTAAAGAGTACTTCTCAGGCTGAGGTTGAGAGGGCTCAGCTTTTGGCGCGTCTTGTGCGACTTGGACTTCTCAAGCCTGCTGCAGGTGTCGATGATATTCTCACACTTTCAACTCAGGATTTTCTAAACAGGAGGCTTCAAACATTTGTTTATAAAAAAGGGCATGCATCAACGATCAATCAGGCTCGTCAGTTTATCTCCCACGGCCATGTGACTATTAATGGCAAGAAGGTGACGGTTCCATCCTATCTTGTGAAGGCTGAGGAAGAAAATCAGATAGCCCTAATACGGGAGTTTGATTTTAACACTGCATCTAAGGAGGCTGAGTCCAGTGGCTAAAGA
>QIDD01000119.1 GCA_003230355.1 Methanobacteriota archaeon | reverse complement strand
GCGCCACGCAGAGCGGCAAAGGCAACAGACCCCCGAACTGCGCTTACCATTCCCATGTCGAGAATAGCTTCTTTAACCTTGTTTTTCACAGCCCTTTTTCCAGCAAGATATCCCACGAGATATGCTGCCTTTGAGTTTGCGCCGTGGGCTGTGTAACCCAGGGGAGAAAGTTCCTTTGAACTTGCTGAAACCAGAACACGATCACCTTCTTTTTGATACTCAATAACCTGAACAGAGTAGTTCTTGTTTGATTTTCTCACCACAAGCCGGGGTTTATGTGACAAAAGAAGGGTTAAGCGCTTCTTATAATTCGTCTTACCCTCTCTTTTCCTGCGCTTTGCAACTTTATATATGGTTGTACTCGCCATCTTTCACTGCCTCAACATTTTATGCTCTTTAAGATAGCCCTCAAGATAGGCCTTGCTCTTAAACATTCCGCCTTTTGCCCTTAGATAGGTCTTTCTATAAACTGACTTTTCGATTGCGCCGGTGTCGCGAAGTTCTTTGAGCCTCTTTCGAATGGGCCGAATAGTTTTGATCCATTTTCTCTTCGAAGTAACGGTTGCGTGCTTCGCACCCTTGCGGGAGCCGTGACCCCTCCTGCGCCCCTTAGCCTTCTGAAGCTGGATCTTGTTCGCTCTCGCCCGGCTTTGACCTTTAATCTGCTTCGCCTGAATCGAACCCCGTGCGATAAGCCTTTTAACATCCTCTCGTGTGACTGCGCCAGAGACCTCGTCGAGATCATCTTCGTCAAACCATACGCGGTTGACTCCGACCTTCAAAATCTGGGCAGCCATCCTCTTTTTATTTCTTAAATCCATGATTTACACCTTAAGAGGGTTTAGAACCTTTACCTTCCTCTTTTTAAGTTCCTCAAGCAAAAGCAGCTTCTTTCGCCTGCCCACACCAGATGCGATCCTCGCAGCCTGAGACTTCGGATCTAAAAGCCCGGCTTCAGAAAGATTTGTCACAAGCACGTCTTCAAACCCGCATGGATGAAGGCCGCGCAGGTCTCTTTTAGCTCCGTAGCCTATTCTTGGAACCTCGCCCTTGCCGTTCTTGCACTCGCGAATCTTGTTGTGTTTACCTGTGGGTCTGCGCCATCCCTTGCCTTTCAGTCTCCGGTACATGGCGCCCTGCGTCCGTCTGAAGAGTGGTTTTTTCTTTGAGTTCATAATTAAGCTGCCTCACCTTTTGAGATAAGATAGATCCCATCCTGAAATACACGCCGGTCCCTACCCTTCACCTTAGTTGCAAGCTCGATGTTTGCCGCTGTCTGAGACACAGCCTCAAGATTTGTCCCTGTGACAGAGACTTTATCGCCTTTAATGGAAACCTTGGAGTCGCCTAAAACCTTGCTCTTTCTCGGTGTTCTTTCGCCAAGGAAGTTATCAATAGTAACAATAGCACCCGTCTGCTTCACAGTAATTGGAAAATGAGAGAACACAACCTTAAGGTTATATTCAAATCCAGTGGTTACACCGGTAATCATGTTTCTGATATGCGCGGCAAAGGTTCCCACAACAGCCTTAATAGACCTGCGGCTAATCGAAGATGAAACAACAACACCTCCATTTTTAGATGCGACCTTAACTCCGGGATAGCTCATCTCCCGGCTTAAGCTGCCCTTAGGACCGGTAACTGTTACAATACCGCCGTCGATTCCTATCTGCACTCCATCGGGAATGTCGATATTTCGATTAATTTTATCTGAAATTGACACAACTATTCACCTAATAAGCATAACAAAGCAGTCTGCCGCCGATACCACGGGATTTCGCATCATCATGAGACATTATCCCCTGGGATGTTGACACCACAAGCACGCCAAAACCTGACGCCGGCAAAAACCTCTTCTCAAATTTCTCAAAGGAAAGCTTACTTGTCGGATACCGTGGCCTTATAACGCCGCAGTCATTGAGCTTTCCAGAAAGCCGAATATTAAAATTACCCCCCTTTCCATCCTGAATAAACTCGAATGTTTCGAGATAACCATAGTCTTTGAATATCTTAAGAATGCTTCCAATAACCTTGGACGCGGGCCTGACAACACAGTTAAGATTACCTACCCTCTCCTGGTTTTTCATGTTTGAAAGCGTGTCTGCAATTGGGTCGGTCAGCATATTAATTTCACCTTACTCATATTTCTTAAATCCGATTGCCGGAGCAACCTCTCGGAAGCAGTGTCTGCAAATGTTCAGCCTGTAGCTTCGAATAATAGGGCCGTGTGACCCGCAGCGGATGCACTTTCGAGCCCCTTTTCCCATAGTCTTTTCTTCAGCTGACATCAGTACTCTTCCTCCTCTTCAGGTTCCACAACACTGATCTTATACTGGGTGCTTACGAATTCACGGGATTCATCAGGCTTGACACGGTGATTTGCCGAAACCTTGGACTGTGAGATCTTCCTTCTTTTAATACGATACCCCGGCCTTTCAACCGATGCGCAAATGTCCATTCCGAAGATGCCCACATTTGGATCATATTTCATACCTTCAATATCAATGTGCTCGCGGATGCCGAATGAAAAATTACCCGCCCGATCAAAGCTTGAAATCTTGATCTGATTCTCAACAGCTTCAAAGGCCTTCTTCAAAAAAGCCTCTTTCTTCTCGCCGTGAAGAGTGACCTTGCAGCCCGTGGGCGCGCCCTTTCGAGTACCCCAGGGCTTGATCGTTGATTTTGAATATGTCCGCGTGGGCTTCTGCCCTGTAAGCCCTTCTAAAAGCGTTTCAGCGATTGCGAGCTTTCCCCCACTCTCGCCAACACCCATGTTAACAACAACCTTAGGAATCACAAGCCCTCTCATAGGATTCTGCGCTTTAGCCTTCATTTCATCACCGAAAGAAGGGGCTTATCCTTGCCAACTACAAAGACATAGTCTTCAATTGTTCTAAAAGTGTTTCCATCTTTTTCAAGGGTCACAACATTCGGCATGGGACTACGGATCTTATTTATCTCTTTGATCGTTGCAACCTCGCTGCGATGCGAGCCTCTTGTTACAAAGACAAGGGCGCCAGCCTCATACTTCACATGCTGCTTGATGCTCTGATCCTTAAAGCTCAGCATAACCGTGTCATGCACACTGTATTCACCTGCCTTTTTTGGATCAACAAGTATGTTTCTGCCGTCATGGAAGTTAAGCTGCACTCGTCCGCCTTTAACAATGCTTTTGTTTTTAATGCTGAGAAGCTTGGATTTCGCCTCAGTGGCCTTGATCTCTTTCAATTTGAGAACGCCTGAGCGGTCAACTATGACCACCAAACGCTGCTTTGTAATCGGTATTTCTATAACATCCATAAGCCCTACGCTTCGCTTGGTGTCTTTTACAACCTTACCGTCCAATAGGACTTTCCCCTCCTTTAGAATCCTTTTTGCCTCGCGATGGTTGTCAGCATACCCCAGCATGTCCCGCAGGACGTGAAGCATTGGAATTGAGTCTTTAAGCGAGTGTCCTCCCGGCCTGGGCCGCACCACCCATGTGTGGGCTTTGCGCTCTATCTTCCAGCTTCGAGGAGCCGATAATCTTTTGAGATGTCGTTTCGTCATTTTTTATCCTTCTTCAATTTTTTCATCCGCCGCTCATCACTTGTGTCAAGCTTTGTGATAACCACTTTTGAGGGGTGGATCGGATAGTATCTGTCTGTTCCGTCAGTCTTTTTTACAGAGGCACCGTTTACATTTATCCGCTGTTTTCGCAGGGATACTTTTTCCACAGTTCCTTTGTGCCCGGCATGATCTCCGCGCTCAATTTCAACGGTGTCACCTTTTCTAAGTGAGATGCGCTTTTTCTGATACCTTTTTTTAAGTGTCTCAGACAGGCGCGCGCTCATGAGCTTCTGCCGTTTATTGAGGGGTGCGTTATACAGCGCTTTTCTCTGTTTTCTGGGCTGTTTTGATACCATACTTTTTCAAACTCTCGTTTCTTTTTAAATCTATCGCAATAAGATTTGTCTAAACCACAATTCAAAGTGGCTTTTCCACCACAGTTTGCAGTGCGTCCCTAAAAGTGCGACTCTACCTCGATTAAGGCTGGTAGTATATAAAAATTTCGGGTTGCACTGTTTCTTTTTCTGCCGCTAATGTCTGGAGCTGCTTTCCTGTTGTTGATATTTATTATATTTATATGAATATTTAGTCATGAAAAGGTTTATAAATAGAAAAAACCGAAATATAGTCGGTGTAAAAGTATGGTAAAAAAATTAGAAGATGAAGAAGTATATGAGCTTTTAAAACGGCTCTGGGAACAAAATATCAAACCACACATGTTGTTTTTTCTCCTGAAAACACATGAGGACGGGAACTTTCACAGAGGCAAGCAGCTCGTTGACCAGGGATACGA
>QIDD01000118.1 GCA_003230355.1 Methanobacteriota archaeon | reverse complement strand
GCCCCCCTTAAGTGTTTGGCCGTCCCGCGCCTCCTCAACAGAGATAGCGCTTATCTTATCCAGCCGCTTTGCAAGAAGCGTTGTAAATCCCTTGCCCATGTGCTGCACAACGATAACCGCCGCAGGAAGACCCTGCGGGAGCTTGGGAATTATTGCTCTCAGCGCCTGAGGGCCGCCGGTGGAACTGGCGATGACAAACACCTTTCTAACACCACCCGCACCCGGGAAGGTGATTTTAAGTGGTTTTAGGCGCCCCTTGAGATTGATGGGATGGGTGCGGGCAGCGGCCTTAACCTTTTTTATCGCACCCCTTTTGTCCTTAGGAAGAATCAAACAATCCACAGCGCCCTTCTCCAGATACTCAAAGACCCGATTCAACTGGTTCTTCTTATTTTCAAGGGTAACGACGAGGGGCACCCTCTCTTTTAGAAGGGTCTTAAAAAACCCTGTCTCATCCTCTTCAAGTGCGAGAAGCTCGGCCAAGACCACGTCTGGACGGACCCACTCCAACATCTCGATCGCACCCCTGCAGTCACTGAGCTTGGACACCACATCAACCCCGCCCCTTGACTCAAGCGTGTCAGAAAACACCTGCCGAACTGGATCCACAAAACCAATCATCATAACCCGAATCTTCATAGATCCAGGGTCTCCTTCGAAGAGAATAGCTTATCAGGTGTAAGCATGACCACAAGTTGCTCCCCAAGCCTGCCGATCCCTGAGATGAAATCGGTTCTATCCCCGCCGAGAAGCTTCGTTGGATCAGTAATCTCAGCAGCCTCAACAGATAAAACACCTACAACACGGTCCACAATCACACCAAAGGACTGCTCATGCGAATCTATTATTATTATCTTACCCTCGCTTGAAACCTCCCCCCCTGGTAGGCCGAGCTTACGTCTAAGGTTTATGACCGGCTTTATCTGCCCCCGAAGATTTATCACGCCTTCAACAAACTCAGAGGTGTTAGGGACTTTGGTGATCTTTGAAATCCTGATAATCTCACGAACGCTCTGAATCTCAAAGGCCAAATCCTCCTCTCCAAGCGTGAAAACTACAACTAGCATCCTTTCTTTTTCAGCGCTTTCTAAAGATGCCTTTGAACCCATAATAACCTCAAAGTCAGAGGGCGTCTGCGAAAGAGCGCTTCCCGGACATCCTCTTTAGACTCGGTTCTTCTCCGAATTCATCGCTGTTGATCTTAAACTGGTTTATAAGCTCTGTAAGATCCGTCGCGAGCTCGGCAAGGTTCTGAGCAGAATTACTCAACTCCTGCGTGTTCGATGCCTGCTCCTCTGCGGCTGCATTAACCTCCTCCACAGAGGCAGCCGAATCCTCGATTCCAGCAGTGATATCCTCGGTAACACGGAGCACCTTTTCAATCGATGCCGATTGATCAGAAGAAGAGCTGGAGATCTCCTTGATAAGTGTGTTGAAAGATTCAATTGAGTCCTTCATCTCTATCATTAGATCAAGGGCCTGTCTCACCATTTCAGTTGTCGTTTTAAACTCGTCAAAGCTTTTTTCGATTGCTTCAACGGCACTTTGGTTTTCATCCTTCATATCCCCTATGAGATGGGATATTTCATCCGCAGACTGTGCCGATTCCTCAGCAAGCTTGCGAACTTCCTCTGCAACCACGGCAAAACCCCGGCCGTGTTCACCAGCGCGGGCAGCTTCGATTGCGGCATTCAGGGCCAGAAGATTTGTCTGATCAGCAACATCTGTAATCACTTTAACAATCGCCCCTACCTTTTCAGACTCCTTCTGCAGCTGCTTCAACCTCTGAGCACTCAGATTGATGGCTTCATTTGAAAGCTGGATCTTGTCAATGGCTTCCTTTGAAAGCTCCCCGCCGCGATGGGCTAGAGCCGAAACATTATCGCCGGACTCAGAGGCCTTCTCGGCGCTAAGGGAAATGATCTTGGATTTATCGGCAACAACCTTGAGGTCGTTAACGGCGTCGTTTATCTGCACACTCTGATTCTGAGCAGTCTCAGCAATCTTCTGAATAGAGCTTGACACCTCCTCAGTTGATGCATTCATCTCCTCGCCGGCAGCGGCAAGCTCTTGGGAACTGGAGGAAACCGTGTTTCCCGCCTCCATCACACTTACAACAACATTTTGAAGATTCTTTATCATCCTCTTAAAGGAGATAGTGAGCTGGCCGATTTCATCATTGGAAACCTCAACATTCATGCTTCCACGCAGATCCCCTGCTTCAACCCGCTTCATCTCCTCAAGAAGCCTGAACATGAGCCAGGTGAGATTCTTTGAAAAGATGCCTGCAAAGAAATAGATACCAACAACCGATGAAAGCGTTATTACAACAAAGACCAGTTGAATCGCCCCTTCTGTTACAAAAAACCCTATTGTTCCCAGTGTAAGAAGCGGCAGCATCGCAAGTATAAAAAAGCTGACTAAAATCTTGTTTTTCATGCCCATGTTATAGACTGGAAGGCCCCTGTAAACCTTCCACCAGAAATGACCCATTCTCTTCAACCCCCTAAAACAGTTTCAATCTCTTTTAGCACTTCAGGGCCTTCGAAGGGCTTAACAATATAGCCTTTGGCTCCGGCCTCGATCGCACGTTTCACCTTTCCTTCCTGCCCCATAGAAGTGCACATAACAACCGTTGCCTCAGCAAACTTGTCTGTGATCGCCTTTGTAGCAGCGATTCCATCCATTTCAGGCATAACAATATCCATAAGAACGATATCAGGATTTAGAGACTCATAGATTTCCACGGCCGTCTTCCCATTTTCAGCCTCTCCCACAACCTCGTGCTCGTCGCTCACAATCTTTCTGAGCACACCTCTCATAAACTTTGAATCATCTACAAGCATAATCCTAGCCATATATCATAAAGTTCGCGATTAATTGCCATATATACCTTTCTTTAACAATATTTGAAATCCGAGTTTGTGATAGGAGGGGGCAGTTGAACTACTAGAAAGATTTTGTGCGAGCTTTTAGGCAAGCCTGAAAAATCACGCGCAGAGAGCATGTGATCTGGTTGCCCTGCCTCAGGATAACCGGGGTAAAAGCGGTGGACGCGGGTTTTGTATGAGAAGACCGGAGCAGCTGCCCCAGCAGTCTAATATAATTCTATAATTATTTCTCGATCTCTTTTAGGGCTTCGGTGTAGACGGTTTTTTGGAGGCTCATCTGGGCAAGCCTTTTTTTAAGCACAGTCTCGATCAGGCGGCGGCATTCTTCAGGGTTGAATTTGAAGGATGTGTATCGTGTGTCCCAGAGAACAAGGTTTTCAGGGTCAGAGGGCGGAATCTTTCTTTTCACGTCAGGGTTAAACATCTCAATTATCTCGGCTTGAGAAATCTCGCCGCGTCCAGCCATCTTCAGCACTGTTGTCATTCGCCGAACCATCTGCCAGAGAAAGCTTTCACCCGAAAATGTAATGATGATAAGGTCCTCTTTATTTTCAACCTCCACGCCGGTTATCCGCCGAACAGGGTTTCTGTCATCTGCAACCGAGAAGTTGTGAAAGCTTTTCTCGCCAATGAACTCCTTCGCTACCCGCTTCATCTCAGAAGTGTCAAATCCAACGTCTGCGAGGAAGTATTTGTACACTCGTTCCACGGCGTGACGGGGGTTGAAATCAGATTCTACTTTTTGAACAGCAGTCACCCTCACATCCAAAGGAATCTTTGAATTAAGGATTCTGGGGCTGATGAGGCCGGAGTCTGTTGTGATGGCAAAGACGTTACCGAGCGCGCTCACACCCCGGTCTGTTCGCCCCGCAGCCTTGAAATCGGTGCAGGTTATCTTTAACTCGTCGAGAGCGCTGAGAAACTCGCCTTCAACGGTCCGCAGAGCAGGCTGGCGCTGGCTCCCTGAAAAACCCCGGCCCGCGTAGCAGACTTTAAGGGCCCAGCGCCTCTCAGTCAAAGGTCCTTATCCCCTCAGAGGTTATCTGAAATCTAAGGCTCATCCCGTCGGGAAGCGTCCGATGCCGCACAAGCACAGCCTCCACGTCTCGTCCATCCCGCCTGAGTTCAACGATAACCTTGCTCCAATATTTGAGCATCGAACCTCCCACAGGCTCAACACAGTTTTCCACCTCATAAGAGGCATAGACCTGGGTTGTGATGATTACGGCAAGGTTGTGTTTACGGGCAAATCCTGATAGAAGGGCGAGCTGTGATGTGAGCGCCTTATTTATTTCGCTTGCGTTTTCATCGTTTCTCTCGAAGCGGTAGAATGCGACGGCAGAGTCGAGCACGATAAGCCCTACCTCCGGGCCGATGATTTGATCAAGGTTTTCCACGATGAACTGCTGGTCAGAAAAACTTGCGGGCTCATAGAAATAGCTGTTTTCCAAAAC
>QIDD01000117.1 GCA_003230355.1 Methanobacteriota archaeon | reverse complement strand
CTTATTCAAACACTATATCCTTAATCACTATGCCCACTCCATTTATCTTCAGATTCGTGCTGTAACATGCGGGGCAGCTTGGCAGGTGATCAACCCTTGTTTTTTCCTCGGATTTTCCGCAGTCAAGGCATTCAACAAGCCCGGGCTTAAGTGTGATGTTCAGCTCTGTGCCTTCAAGTGCTGTATCCTGAGATGCAACGTCAAAGCAGAGTTCAAGCTCCTCAGAGTTGATTGCTGCGTCAGGCCCCATCTCCACTTCAATTGATTTGACAGTTCTCCCCTCTTTTTCAGCCGCTCCTTGCGCAGCCTCAACAATCTCCTTTGCCGCTGGCATGCCATGCATACACCCTTCACATCCTCACACTATTCATTTTATCTTCACAATCCCGCCGTACCGATAGGCGATGTTGCAGGTGCCCTCGTTTGAGACCATGCAGGCACCCAAGGGGTTTTGCGGTGTGCACAGTGATTTGAACTTCGGGCAGTCCTGCGGCTTTGCAAGCCCTCGCAGAATCTTTCCGCAAAGCGGGCAGTCCACACCACAGGCCTCACCGGATTCCGCCAGCTTCAGATCAAACCTCTGCACCGCGTCGAAATCACTGTACTCATCTTTGAACTCATAGGTCGAATTTGGTATCACTGGAAAACCCCGCCACACCTCGTCTTTAACAGTGAAAACCTCGTCAAGCGCTGCCTGGGCCCGCAGATTCCCATCAAATGTTACGCTGCGCCTGTACGCGTTTTCCAGCCTTCCCCGGCCCTCTTTTATCTGGCGGCAGATCATAAGCACAGCAAGAAGGATGTCCACCGGCTCGAAGCCGGCAATAACCTGGGGTGCGTGATATTTCTCGTCCAAAGGCACCCAGGCCTTCTCGCCGATAATGGTTGACACATGTCCCGGCTCAATGAGACCGCTTATCCTTGACTCGCCCAGCGCGAGCAGAAAATCCACGGCCGGAGGTGTGAGCCTGTGGCTGCAAAGGACGCTGAAGTTTTCTGGTGGGCTGTCCAAAAGTACGTGGGCTGTCATAGGTGCCGTGGTCTCAAGTCCGATTGCGAAAAACACCACTTCCGAGTCCGGGTTTTGTCTGGCGATTTCCACAGCATTCTCAGGGCTGTAAACAATCCGGCAATCCCTGCCCTCGGTCTTTTTTTGTGAGAGTGAGCCCTTCGTCCCAGGCACCCGCATCATATCGCCGTATACAGTTACAATAGTTCCGTTTTCTGCTAGTTCAACTGCAGCATCGATTTCTGTTGTGGGTGTTACGCACACCGGACAGCCTGGACCCGGCACAATCTCAAGCCCATCAGGCAAAAGGCTGCGAATCCCTGACCGTGTTATGGACTGCTCATGGGTCCCGCAGACATGCATAATCGTCGCTTGAACCTCTGTCTCAGAAATCTTGTCAACGATTCGCCCTGCAAGCTCCCGCCCCCTAAACATCCTGTGAAGACTTGCATCCACCACCCCGGCTCACTCTCCCTCAAGCACTTCGTTAATAAGCCGCAGCGACTCATCAGCCTCGTCACGGGTCATCTTCTGAATCGCATATCCCACGTGCACGATAACATAATCTCCCTCCTTCAAGTCAGGTATGAATGTGGTGTTCACCCTGGATCTGGTTCCGCCAAAATCAACTGTCGCATGCTCGCCATCAAGTTCAACAATCTCCCCCGGGATTGCAAGGCACATAAAACATATTCCCCGCAAGCCATATATTATTCTATTGTCTAGTGTTTGAAAAATTATATATGGGGGGCTTTCCCATAATTATATCTAGAGGTCAAATATTCGGGTATGATCTTTTCAAGGGTGGTTTAGATAGCAATCGAGGTTATTCCAAAGGAGGCGGTCATCCCTGTTGAGCAGTATCACAGCCGTGTTTGCGAGCCTGTTGTTGCGGTCGGGGACCGTGTTCTCACTGGTGATGTTATCGCCCGGAGTGGGGAGACTGGTATCCCGCCTGTGCACGCGTCGATTTCCGGGACTGTAAGCGAGATTGGCACGCGTTCCCATCCCTTCGGTCACAGCAGCCTTTGCGTTGTTATAACGTCTGACGGAAAGGACAAGTGGACCAAGCCAACGGTTACTGAAGGGCTGCAGCAGACTATACTTGAGAAGGGGGTTGTTGAAACCTACAGTCTCCATCGCCTTGATCTGGATCGGGGTGCGGACACGGTTATTCTCAACGGCACTGACCACCGGCCCTATGTATTTGTGGACAAGGCAATAATGCTTGAAGAGCGGGAGAGCGTTATTGTGGGGCTTAAGCTGCTCATGGAGACCGTGGACGCGAAAAAGGGGATTATAGGGATAAATGCATCGGATATCAATCTTATAGAGGCTATGCGCCATGAGGTCATGGGCCGTGATATCGAGATTGTGGGTCTGAAAAAGGAGTATACCAGAGGTATGGGCAGGCTGCTTTCGCGGGACCTTTCCAGCCAGCTTGGAACCGGACTTAAGAGGGCTATTATCAGCCGTGTGCTCACTGCCCGCGCGGTCTATCAGGCTGTGGAGCTTGGGCGGCCCTTTGTAGACTCCTATCTCTCAGTGTATGGCGCCTCTGAAACCGCTGCGGTAAAGGCAAGGATCGGCACGAGCTTTCAAGAGGTTATCGGCGCCCTCGGCGGATACAAGGGCACTCCAAGGCGGATTGTTATGAACAGCCCCATGACCGGGGTCGCGCAGCACACCGATGAGGTGCCTGTGATTCGGGCTACCTACGCGCTCATGGTCCAGTACGACGTGCCGATTGAAGACCCTGGGCCCTGTATCCGCTGCGCCCAGTGCGTGGATGTGTGCCCGGTGAACCTTTTGCCTAACATGCTTGCCTTGTACTCTCGAAAGGGTAAGTTTGCGGAGTGCAGGCGGTATCATGTCAAGGCCTGCATCGAATGCGGCTACTGCTCCTTCGCCTGTCCGTCGAAGATACCGCTTATGCAGCTTATACGCCATGCAAAGGAAAGTCTGGGGGTTGGTTGATTGAAGCTTGTTGTCTCTCCACCGCCATTTATCAAAAAAGAGCGCACCACTAGTAAGGTGCTCTGGAGCGTTGTATTTGCTCTTCTGCCGCCGGTTGTTGCCGCGGTCTATCTATTTCAGATTTCAGGACTCCTCGTCCTGTTTACCAGTGCTTTTTCATGTATTCTAACCGAGGCTGTGATCATGAAAATGTCAGGCAAAAAAGTCTCTCTACACATGGCGCCCGCACTGATAACCGGCTTGATACTTGGACTCCTTCTGCCCGCAAAGGCGCCGCTCTGGATACCCTTTATCGGCGGAGTATTTGCAATCGCAATCGTGAAACAGGCATTCGGCGGACACGGCTCAAACATCTTCAACCCAGCAATCGCTGCATGGGTCTTTCTCATGATCTCATGGGCCACAGAAACGCTCACACCACCCATCACATTTTATGATTTTGGAAGCTTTCTCCTTAACCGGCAGGCCGAGCGCCTCGTTGAAGCATCTCCTGCATTCGTGCTCCTTGGCGGGCTATTTCTCTTTCTCACAAGGCTGATAAAACTGGACGTGCCGGTTGGCTTTCTCCTAGGCGTCTACCTGCCGCTTATCGTGCTCGGCGATTCGCTGACACCCTGGTTCAGCGGGATATTCATACTGATGTTGTTTTTCGTGATCACCGACCCTGTGACATCACCAATTACCAAGAGGGGCCGGCTATTATTCGGATTAGGCTGCGGACTCCTGGTTGTGCTCTACTCCCAGTTCGCAAACCTGGAAGACGGCCTAGGGCTTTCAGTGCTGCTTATGAACGCACTTGTGCCGCTCATCGACAGATTCACAAAGCCACGGCCGCTGCTATTGGAGGGGATGGATGTCTAAGAAGACATCGAGCCCTCTTGAAATCGTGGGGAGGCTCACGGTCACGCTTTTAATATCTGTCACACTTCTCACAACATATTCAAACGTGGTTGGTAACATAGGGGTTTCAGGCGGCGACCCTGTTGTAAAGTCTTTTTCAAAGATATTCCGTGACGCAGCCGAGTTCAAGCCTGTTTACGACGAGAAGAATGAAACACTCTATTTTGAGGTCTACAGCGCTGAGGGCGAGCTGTTGGGATATGCCTTTTCACAGACCGGCCGGGGCATGTGGGGTGACATACAGGTTGCAGGGGGGCTGGACCTTGATTTCAGACTCGTGGGGCTGTTTGTTATCGAGCAGGGGGAGACGCCTGGCCTTGGCGCTCGAATCGTGGAACCCCTGTTTCTCGACCAGTTTAAAGGGCTGGCAGCAGGGGATGTGAAGCTCGAAAAATATGGTGGAAAGGTTGACGCAATCTCGGGCGCCTCGATCTCATCAAGGGCTGTAACCTAAATCATTAGATCTGAAGTGGAGAGGATAG
>QIDD01000116.1 GCA_003230355.1 Methanobacteriota archaeon | reverse complement strand
TTCCCTGAGGGCATTGAACCTGACATTTCCCGCAGGTGAGACATTCCCAGCCCAGGCCGGATTCAAGCTGCCGCTCCGCAAACCCGTTTATCATCTCGAATACCATGCGCCGGGGGAGAAACCCAGGTAGCACCTTTGTCTTTGGGCATGAGCCGGAGCATACCCCGCATTGATAGCACTGAATGAATATATTCTGAGCATCAGCAATCGTTGTGGCCATAAACCTCGATTTTAAGGATAAGCTTAACATTAAATAATTTTCTGTAATCGAGCTGTGAACACTTGCTCGGTTTTACAGGTTACAATCGTCGATAAATTCAACTATTTTTCTGTAGCTTTTGAGGTATTGAAATCCTTTATCGGTCAGTGTATAGCTGCACCGTTTTTTGTCAGTCTCTTCTCTTGTGAATCTTTTTTTGCAGTTCGCCGATATACTCTGAAGATCGATTGGGGAAAAAGAAGCCCCCGCAGGTTCCACAATTTTTTTACACACCACTTAAAGTAGGATAGTTAGTGAAAAGCTTATGAGGGCGGATCAAAGTGATAGGATTTGAAATAATCTTCTTTATCTTCTGAACTCAGCGGTTTTGGCGGTTTTGGCGGTCGAGCAAGGTATTCTGCGATAAGGGTTTCAACTGTTTCTTCGAGGAGCGGAAAGTCAATGGGTTTTGTGAGATGCCGGTCTGCAAGGGCATAGTCGAAGCTTCGGCTGACATCTTTAGAGTCATCGAGAACTGACAGCATCGAAACAGGGATCTCAGACAGTGTTTCATCCTTTTTGATCTTTCGGCACACCTCCCATCCAGAGCGTCCGGGCATGAGGATGTCGAGCAGTATCAGGCTGGGCCGTTTCTTTTCTACCTTTGCAAGACAGTCCTCCCCTGACTCAGCCTCTTCCACAGTATAGCCGCGATCTCTGAAAAACTTTTTCAGAACATATCTTATGTCGCTTTCGTCATCGACGATCAAGATTGATTTTTTAACCATCACACTCAAATGTATCTTTACATTTGATTCTATTTAAAACTAGGCCATGACAAAATAAAAAAAGGTGATGAGAATTTTAAAGGCTATTTCTTCAAAACACCCTCAAGCAGATCGCCAATGAAGGTTCCAATAATGAACTCTATCGAAATCACTAAGGCGATGATAAGGAGCAAAACAATACCCTCGATTCCAGCTCCAATAGCAACCAAACTGCGCCCTAGAACAACGCCGATTACTCCAAGTACCACGCCAATTATGAGTCCCCATTTCAGGCCGTTTTTGAGAATCTTAGCCTTGTCCTCCTTTCCTGGCCGAACATATCCATAGACCGCTCCTGCAAGGATTATCAACACATCCAACGACATATCACATTACCTCCTAGATTCTTTACAGAGTCCAGAAGTATATATCTTTTTCTCCATCCCACCCTATTTCAACTGTTTCCAAGCTGTTCTCAAGACAAAACTTAAATACTCTTCCAGCGACCTATAACTCCTGATTTGAGGTGGCAATGTAATGATTCAAGCAGAGAGACTGTTAAAACTACCCCCCTATCTTTTCGAAGAGATAGACCGGCGTATTCAGAAGGCGCGAGAAGAGGGCATCGATGTGATCTCCTTTGGCATAGGCGATCCAGACCTGCCGACGCCGGCGCATATTGTTAATGCATGTATTGAAGCTGCAAAAAAGCCTGAGAACCACCGCTATCCCTCGTCGAAGGGCACGCAGGGTTTTCGGGAGGCAGTGGCAGGGCGGATAAAGTCTGACTATGGTGTTGAGCTGGACCCCGGTTCTGAGGTGACATCGCTTATCGGCTCAAAAGAGGGTGTGCACAATATTCACATGGCCTTTGTAAACCCCGGCGACGTTGTGCTCTATCCAAACCCAGGGTATCCTGTCTATCAGATCAGCCCCGGCTTTTGCGGCGGCCGCGCGGTTCCAATGCCTCTTTCAGAGGAAAACGGTTTTCTCCCTGACCTAAGCAAAATCCCCTCGGATGTTGCTAAGAAGGCGAGGATAATCTGGCTCAACTACCCTAACAACCCTACAACGGCTACGGCTGAGAAAAGTTTTTACTCTGAAGCAATGGACTTCGCAGTTGAAAATGATATTATCCTGTGCAGCGATGAAGCCTACTCGGCGATTGCCTTTGACGGTTACAAGCCGCCTTCGCTCATCGAAATCGACGGTGTCATGGAGCATGGCATTGTCTTTAACAGTCTATCCAAAACATACAATATGACTGGCTGGCGCATAGGCTACGCAGTAGGCTGTAGCGACGTTGTCTCCGGGCTTGTGAAGCTTAAGGGAAACGTGGATTCCGGCGCTCCCCAGTTTATACAGGATGCAGGGGCGGTTGCACTTAACTCATCCCAGGAATGTGTGGCAGAAAACATCCGGGTTTATGCCGAGCGCAGAGACACGCTTGTAAAAGGGCTGCGCAGCCTTGGATTTGATGTTGAAGCTCCGAAGGCTACATTTTATCTCTGGATGAAGATCCCAAGCGGCGATTCCATGGATTTTGCCACAAACCTTTTGAAGACAGGTGTCGTAGTCACACCAGGCGTTGGATTCGGCGAATATGGCGAGGGATATGTTCGCTTCGCCCTCACACAGCCGGTTGAACGGATAAATGAGGCACTTGAGCGTATGGAAAGTGTTGTATGATCGGTCACAGAACACATCTATCGGTTAATGAAAAAGGACATCTAGAGATTGGCGGGGTTGACACTGTCGTGCTTGCAGGCGAGATGGGGACACCACTATATGTTACTGATGAAGACCGGATCAGGACGCGCTATGGCGAGCTGCATTCTGCTTTTTCATCCCGCGGCTATGGTGTGAAGATAAAGTATGCGTACAAGGCGAACACGTCGCTTGCGATTTTGAAGATATTTCAGAATCTCGGCGCGGGCGCTGACGTTTTATCTGAGGGCGAGATTCGAGCGGCTCTGCACATCGGGCTCAAGCCTGAGGAGATCATTTTCACAGGCAACAACAAGACTGATGAAGAGCTGTTGTTCGCTGTTCAAAAAGGCGTTCTCATAAACATCGACTCGATCCATGAGCTTGAGCGTTTGAAGCGGATTTGCAGCGCGAGGGATGTGCGAAGAGCCCGTGTTTCATTTAGGATCAACCCGGCGGTTTCACCTAAGACGCACCCTTATCTTGCCACCGGCCTTCGGGGGAGTAAATTCGGTGTGAACCATAAAAAAGCCTTGGCTGCCTACACAAGCGCAAAAGAAGACCAAAACCTGACTATCGAGGGTATCCACATGCATATTGGCTCGCAGATACTTGACCCTACTGTCTACGCGGAGGCAACGTCGAGGCTGATGGATATTGTATGCGAGTTGAAGAAAAAGCTTGGAATCGATCTCAGATTCATCGATCTGGGCGGTGGATTCGGAATCAAGTATCAGGAGAGTGACCGCTATATCGCGGCCTCTGAATTTGCTGACGCACTGTTTGCTGTAATCGACGATGCAGTTGCGCGCTGCAGTCTCAAACGGCCGGAGATTTTCATTGAGCCTGGACGGTTTCTCGTTGCAGATTCAACGGTTCTGCTCACACGGGTGAACACGGTGAAGGAAACGCCTTTTAAGAAGTTTATCGGCGTGGACTCCGGCTTCAACACACTGGCCCGTCCCGCATTTTACAATGCATATCACGAGGTGGTTGTTGCAAACCGCGCAGGAGACGGGGCAAAAGAGGTTGTAACCATCGCTGGAAACGTGTGCGAATCTGGAGACATACTAGCCCATGACAGAAGCCTGCCAAAGATAGTGGATGGCGACCTTATCGCGCTTCTCGACACCGGAGCCTATGGACTGGTGATGGCATCACAATATAACTTCCGCCCCAGACCGGCAGCGGTTCTTGTTAGCGCTGGCAGATGGATTCATATCAGGAAACGCGAGACCTTTGACGACCTCATTAGCGGGGAGATTCTGCCGCCTGATATGTAGGATTGCCTATGGCTGCCGACCCTTTGCTGAAGATTTTTTTCGGGTTTCTCATCATACTATCTGCTGCAGCTATCTATCTCAAGGCGCGCGGTGCGTCTGTGTTTGGAGCAGGGGGTGAGTCAAGGCGGGCCCGGAGATTTTCAGAAGAGGTTTTGGCAACTGGGCTTGTGCGCTATAAGGCTACAAGCAGGTTTGAAACCATTGTGCAGGATGTTGTTGACAATATACTTTCGCAGGGTCGGACTGTGCTTCTCGTGGCATCACCGCCGAGGGCTGCGGCCTATCAAAATAGGTTTTCCCAACATCATAAAACAGGGTCGCTTATCCTTGTCAAGCTATCTGCCAGCTCCAGAACAGACAGGTTCTATCTCTCATCGTCAGGTGAAAAAAACGACGCCCTCGCTGGCAGGGTTGC
>QIDD01000115.1 GCA_003230355.1 Methanobacteriota archaeon | reverse complement strand
CGAGGGGGGGGAGAACTGCGCTTCCCCCTACGGGTATGGATACAGGATTATTCACATCCGCCGTTACCAGGATCGGATCAGAGTAGGTCTGGGTCCCGGCATAATCCGCCCGGAATTTATACCCTGCGCCTGGCGGCGCTTGCTTTGTTTTTGCCTCAACAACAGCCAAAAACAACGGTTGGATTTTCTATGAGCAAAGAGAGCGTATTATGCAGTCTCCCTGAAACCTGAGAATCTGAGGTGCGGCCCCAATTAGTGCCGGGGGCTGCAAAAAAACACTCCTACAGGAAACATCCAAAACAAAATCAAAGTTAAGAGCAACTTAGGTTTAGAGCTCTTTTCTTGTGTTTCAGCAACAACCAAAGTTCTTGAAACTACATCACTGCTGTCCGGTTAATTGTTTTGTCAATTCATTCAACTGGTTGTAATTAGAACAAAAAGTGCTCATTTATGCCTGTCATCGACTTGAATTCGAAATTCCCATTCAGCGATGCTCTTGAAAACTCTCAGGAGGGTATAGCTTATGTACAATGACTTAAGTCTGAGTTGACCGCACCTGGTTCTTAGTTTCAGTTATATAGGATCTCAATCACATTAATGCTCGTATTAATAGCATTCAGTGTATATTTTTCACTGGTATTTACTACCTCGTCTTTTGAATGTAATATTGCACCTGCTTTGTCGATAATATCTATTGTCTCATCGTAGTGCTTTTTTATTTTTCCTCGGACTTTCCTTATCATTTCGCGAGCTCTGTATGAATCCATATCAGAAACGCTTTGAAGATCCTTAATCATTCCCCGCTTCTTCAAATAGTGAAACGCGGCAGTTTCAATTAAGGCTCGCAACAAAATCACCGTCACATCAAACAATCCCAAGGCATAGGTTTCCTGTAGTCTTTTGAAATGGTGTATAGAGGTTTTTGGTAGATTTGCTCCTACTATTAAAGCTCCCACTTCCTTTCTGCGCCGATGGAAAGAGTTGTCAACGTATTCAGCAGTTCCTTCTGTCCCAAGAGCCTCAAACCAGTAATCAACATGAAAGCCTTCGCTATATTCATTCTCATCATAATCATCCAAGGTCTTAGCAAGATCCAGCAATCTTTCATATGCTCGATCAATGAATGTATTTCCCTCTCGAATTTGCTTTAACTGACTTCTCGCTAATCTATCGTTGATTTTAAGGCTCGCATGTGAGGTTAAAAAATCTACTATCTCATCTTTTGTTTCCTTTGTTCTTTCAAGTTGCTCTATGAATTCTGTAAAGAATGGGCTCTTTAGTTCGTTAACGGTTCTGCTATTCTTTGTTAAGATTTCTGTAATATGATGAAGTTTTTTATTGCAGGATTCATATTCTTTAAAAAGACGAATTGCTCGCCTTTCGAGGTCTTCACTCATTGGTCACCTCCGAGAGCACAAACAAAACTACCTTAACTGCAATCACTCAAACACTGGACTAAATATAAATTGACATATAACATATATGTTATATAATCACAAGTAATATTATCAGGAGGGTGCTATGAGAACCGTTAGAATATCAGATGATGTATGGGAAGAAATTGCCAAAAGAGGGAAGTTTGGCGAGACAGTGGATGATGTACTCAGAAGAGTCTTCGAAATTGAGACACCATCTACCACTTCTTCTCGGCGAAGCCCAAGGTTGTCACAGGACCGAATGAGCTCAAGAGTGTCGAGCGGAACCCTTATCGTGTCCTTTTACTCCGGCCCAAATAAGAGGTGGAAAGTTCCAGAAAAAGGAAGCAAGGCTGATATCAGACGTATTAGAGACGAGGCTGTGGAGTTCGCTCAAGAGCATGGAGCTACTCTTGGACAAATGAATGCTGTTAGGAAGGCCCTAACGGACGCTGGATATTATGTGTCCCGTTGAAGATCATTGGCAGAAGGATGTGAGAATTGGATCTGAATGAAACCAAAGTCGCGACTTTGTCAGTCCTTTATCAATTGATGAGAGAGGAAATGCTGGAAAGTGCCGACCCTGTGTGGGCCGTAGCAGAGGAAAAGGCACCTTTAGATGAAGATAGCTTAAAAAATGTCAGGACAGTCATTTACAAATACATGGACCAATTGAAAAAAATATTGAAAAACGACTGCTCAGTGGAAGAGTTGGAAAAAATCCAACGGACAACCAAGGGCCTTTTGGAGATAAGAGCCAGGTTAAAAGAAGTTGAGAAGGAGAAAAGTACAAAAGGTTCTACGGGTGAAATGATTTACATGCCACGAATTATTTCAGCCGATCCGATGGCCAGGTTCAGCTTAGGTCATTACCAAACGATTTTACTGAAGGGGAAACAATTGGGGTCGCTTCTCAGATTCTCAGGTTTTGTATGAAAATCTGAGGATATGAGGTGCGACCCCACTCAGTGCCTCTTAAACAGGTAGCAGGTAGAATAAGACAGTTAGTAGATGATCCGGAATTTAAGGATAATATTGCTACTGGGTCTGTAGATGAAGGCGAGGATGAGGCCCAAGAGGGCCGAATTCTCTATCGCCAGCATCGAATTAAAGAAAGAAACCAGAGTCTCGTTAAAAAGAAGAACTTTAAAGATAAACACGGGCGATTATTCTGCGTGGCCTGTGATTTTAACTTCCCAAACAAATACGGAGAAGTTGGGGAAGGTGTTATCGATTGCCATCATAAGACACCGATATTAGAGTTAGAGCCCGGTCAAAAAATGAGGTTTAGTGACCTTGTCCTTGTTTGTCCAAATTGCCACAGGATTCTTCACAAGGAATCCATGTCTATTGAGGGATTACAAAGCATTATTCAGTAATATTCCGGAGTAGATATGCCAGAGAAGAAACGACAGGACACTAGGTTAGAATCTGAAGGAGCTGAGTTCCTTGTTCTTGGAAATCTTCTTATAGAGGGCATCTCTTGTTACAAGGCGTATATCAATTTCCCGGGATACGATTTGGTTGCGGTCAATCCTGACAGATCTAAAACAGCAAAGATTCAGGTTAAGAGCAGGTGGGCTACTGACTACGACAAGGGATTTCCTATTAAAAACTTTGATTGTGATTTTGTTGTCCATGTAGCGCTTAATAGAGGCTATCGATTTAAAAAGAAGAATAAAAAAGATAACACGGGAGTGATGGATCCTGTCTATTATGTGTTCCCTGTAGGCATTGTCCGCAAAGCTTGGAAACCCAATACAACATGGAAAAAGGTGCGGATTACGGAGATCTCCGAGATAGAGCAATATAAGAATAATTGGAGTTTGATATCAGACTTTCTTAATAAGGGCTAATGCTATGAGCAAAATTCTCTTACAAACTTTCTCTTTTAGGTAGGCAGAGCATTGCTCAGCAGCGTTAGGCGTTAAGTGGCTAAGGAGACAGCTAATGTTCGATAATGCCGTTGTAATTGTGATTCTTGTTCTTGTTGGATCAGCTCTCGCTTGGGTGTTGAGAAAGGGAAGAGTTGAGATCACATTCGCACGAATATTTTCTGTTTGGGTTTTTGGTGCCTTATTTGTGTCTTTAACTGTTGGAAAATTCGGAACTTTTTTGGGCTTTATGATTATGTTAGTTGCTTCGGCTTTGTTCCTGTCCCATGTATTTATTACAATCCCTGCTAGAAAGAAGGATGCGGCGTTTGAAGAGGTATTGCTTAAAGCGAAGTCAGGTTTTTTAAATGAGGATGAAGCGTGCGAACTGCTTAAGAAGGCTACTCAATATGAGGCTAAAGGCCAGCTATCAGAAGCGAAGCATCTTTATGAACTCATCGTTAAAAGCGACACTCCTATTTCGCTGGATGCGCAATCTTGCTTAAATAATCCTTTGTTAAAAGAGGTGGAATCTAATAACTGACCCTCCCCCTCTAAAACGGTCCAAGGCTGTGTTATTGTTTAAACCGATTATGCCAAGGATGAAGACCTTCCTACCTTTTTAACGGTTTGCCGCTTGTCTCTTATAGCCCTCTAAATGTCTTCTACCGCACCCCCAACCCCACCCCCCTACAGAGCGGAAACAATTGGGGTCGCACCTCAGTTGCCGACCCCACTCAGTTGCCCTATCTTCGTACTGCCCCGGAAATCTGAACGGCTGGTCAACGTCCACCCCATCACCGTCAGGATCGGCATCTTCTGTAAACATATCCCCAAAGGGCAGGTACTCGCCCTGCCAGACAACGCTACCTGCTGTGTCGGTGAGGAACAAGGGAGTACCCAGATGATCGCTGTGGTAGTAGTAGAGGAACTCGCCGTTGGAGTCGACGAAGGCGGAGTTTGATATCTGTGAGAGCAAACCCTGGAACATGAAGAGGGAGGCAACCTGGACTTGGCCGGGATTGCCGCGCCCACGGCTTCGCTCAGGGCTCGCAATGACAGGCGCTGGATTCCACCCCGATGAGGGTATAAAAGGCGGGTTCCGGG
>QIDD01000114.1 GCA_003230355.1 Methanobacteriota archaeon | reverse complement strand
TCGGATTCGTTGGCATGGGGAGAGGACATTCAATTAGATCCCAATGTTCTAAGAGATATGCTTTCCGAGTAACCCGGCGAGTTTCATCATGGCCCTCCTCTTTAGTGTAGTGCCATTTGATGAAAAGCACCTCCCTTTAGCTCTTGAGCTAGGTCTGTTTTTTTTGAAGATCATTCTCTTTGTCGGTTTTTGTTACCTTTTTTCCTACTTTGCTGAGCCTCGGCTAATGAAGAGGCTCATCAAATATGAAAAGATGCCTGATTCTATGATTAGCATCCTTGGCGTGACGTTAATCATTGCGGGCATTGCAGCATTTTTGCATTTTTCTTTAGCTATCGGGCCTTTTTTGCAGGGATTGCATTTAGCAGAGACCCAAGAGCTGTCAGAATGAATGCCACCATGCAAACTCTTTTTGACTTTTTTGTGCCCTTTTTTTTCTTCTGGATAGGCTTCCAGACATCCATTGCTTCTCTTGCAGGCATATGGCCCTTCTTTATTGTCCTTCTTCTAGTGGCCATCTTTGGTAAATTGTTGGGGACATGGTTGCCAGCACGAGGGGTTCATCTGTGTCTTATGGGAGCTTGCCATAGCGATTAGCATGATTCCTAGAGCAGAAATTACCTTGGTCATCATTGAACATGGCCTTGAGTTGGGCGTTATTTCAGAGCAGATTTAAAGCGTCATGGCATTAACAGCTTTCTTAACCTGTGTTTTCTCACCCCTAGCATTGAAGTTCCTAAAAAAAGAGTAGTATGGGTGGATAAAATGACAATTATCTCCTCCGGTCCTTCCTGGAATAGCCTTGAAAAGATAAACGAGCATCACAGTTCTTAAAGGTATTGCAGGCTCTCAGCCTCTAACTAATTTTATTCGTTCCTTTTTAATAGCCTATTGCGTATAGTGTTAGAAATATATTAATATCGAAATTAGCTGCGAGCTAATCGATAAAATATGTTCAAAATTTGTATTACTATGTGAGGATGTTATGTCAACAGAAGCAGTAGGAGGGGCCGGAGCATTTATTCCCGGCGGGTCGTCGATTATTATTAGTAACGAAGAGGGATGGAAGTTAACTCTAACACAAGTTGATGAGACATGCCGCATAATTTTAACAGACAAATCCGATCATCCTCAGGATTTCAGTTGCTCTGAGTTTGGTTCTGTCGATTTACTTGGGAGGGAAATTATAAGGCTAACTTCTGGAGAGGAGTTTGGTTTTGAGGTTCAGGAGGAGTTCGGAAAATACTCGCTAGTCTTTTGCAGCTTCAAACACGAAGCAGGTAGTCGAAGTCGAGATCTTTTATTTGGTGTAACTATTGTGATATTAGGGGCGGGCCTCGTATGGAACCGCAAAGTACATCGTGTCCCTTCAGGCGTTGTGTTTGCATCGGGCTCCGCTGTAGTAAGATATGCTACTACCACACCTGACAATAAGTATTCTAGAAGAGCTTGTGCAACTGAGGGAGTTACAGGGGCTTTAGGTGGCTTGGTTGGAGGAGGTGTCAGTACTTATGTTCCTGCCGCTGGATGGATAGCGACGACAGCTAGAAATCTCGCCTCCACTGTCGCCTCAACATTTGCGCAAACAGGATACAAGGAACGCCGGCTTCCTAAGGGCAAGGAGCTTGGCGCTGCGACAGCTGCTGGTTTAGCGGGTTCTTTGGCCCAAACGTGCACGAAGATGGCCTTAGATGTGTTAACGAATAATTGGTTTACTTCTTTATTCGGGAGAGCCTTCGTAGGATCAGTCTCAGGCGCTACCGGTGGGGCCGCTTCCAATACGGCATCCAACTACTTAAAAGAAGAAGGCCCCTCGTTAACTGATGGGCTTGGTGTTTCAATGCTCTCTGGCGGTTTCTCAGGCGCGGTATATGACGTGCGCGGCGAATTGGATAGAAGAGCAAAAATCGAGGAAGCAGCTCGTGAGGAAGCGGCCCAAAAGAAACCGGACGAAAAACCTCCTGAGGCCAAAAAGAAACCGGAGGCCGATAAGCAACCTGATGTAAACACAGCAAGAGAAAGCCAGGCTATCGAGCTGCAGGATGAAGAGGGCAGGGTTGCCCTACTAGAGAAATCTGTAAAAGATGCCATCGAGGGATCTCGAGGACTCAAGGTGAGAGACCTGTTCTTCAGAGGATACAGACCCAAAGATCAGCGCATTAATACAGCTGAGGAAGCTCTCAAGCAAATCGCCATGGGACACGAGCTGAACTTTCACAAAAAAGACAAACATGAGGTGGTTTCTGACCCTTCACAAAAGGGCAACTACTGGGAGGCCGAAGCCCAACGCCGCTCACTCGAAGTCAAGAAAGCGCAGTTTAGCAACAGCCCACCTCCACCATCGGAATCCAAAAGGGAGGCGCCCAAAGCGGCGGAACCTAGCAGTGGTGCTCCCAAGGAGAACGGAAAACCAGAGGGGCAGGGAGATGATTTCTCAAATAGAGCCGCTAAACTTGATGCGCGTGAGCAAGAACTAAATATGCGAGAGCAGGGTATTCTTCAAGCTGTTAAAGTGGAGCTGGGAGAGAAAGTGAGCGAGTCCCAGCGAAAGGGTTACAGGATAGGTGACGATAGCCTTAACGGAAACGTTCAGGCTATTTTGCAACAACTTGCTAAAGGAGAGCATATTGCTTTTAAAAAAGGTGAAAAGAGGCACTACGTCCATTCTAAGATTGCCCCTGAAGCGCAACAAAAATTAGCTGAACAAAGGGAAGCTCTCTCCTGGGATCGTGCTGCTTTGGAGCGTGACAAAAGGGCCGCTAATCTGACCTCTAGTGATATTCACACTATCAAGTCCCAGATAACCACAATTGAACAATGGCGAAATGACATTTTGGCTCGGACAGATAAGCAGTATGGGGAAAAAGTGGATATTCTGTTACGCGATAAGTTCAGGCTCACAGATCAACGCCATAATACACGTGCGAAAATCATCGAACAACTTGCATATGGACATGAGCTACACTTCCATCATCCGAAAGACAAAAGTAAAGACTTCACCCTAAAGAGTGATCTTTTCACTTTTGACGGACCTACTGGAAGAAAGAAGCATGAAGCATTAAGGGGTTATCACGATCTGTTGGCAGCACACGAACGGCAGTTACAAGAAGAGGCTGCCAAGAATAGACCAGCTGGAGGATCTGCTCCTGACCCGACTGATTTCTCCTTAGAAGGGCGTGGGAAGCAGCTCGATTATGCCGAACAGAAAATCAACCGTATGCGACAAGGCATCCTTCCTAAGGTAAGATTGGAGAAGCAAGATGAAGTCACTGAACTGCAACGTTGCGGTTATAGGGTAATTGACGATAGCATTAACGGAAATGTTGAGAAGATTTTAGAACAGCTTGCCATGGGACATCACATTACCTTCAAAAAAGGGGATGAGAGAGTCTACATGGAGTCATCTGAAGCAAAAAAAGCCATTAAAGAAATAAAACAGGCTGAAACGAATCTAGCTAAGGCGCGCGCTAATCTTTTAAGCGATACAAAACTATCGAAATATGACCGAGTCCACACCCTTAGACAACAGGAACAACGCATTCAGGGTGTCGAAAAAGAAGGGGCCCAAAGTCTTGACAAGGCTGTTTTGGAAGTTCAAATGCTACAGGTAAAAGGCTATAAACTGACCAAAAGTTGGCTTGAGCGAGACATTGATGAAGTCCGCTGGAAACTCGCTGAAGGGGAGACGCTTTTCTTGGAGAAAGATTCTCACAATAAAAAGGATCCTCACAAAAAACAGGTTTCCGTTGAAGGTTTCAAAGAGCGTAGTAAAAAATTAGACGGGCTTAAACTTGAGAATGAAACAGCTAAGAAAGCATATCATGCTGATTTCTCCGGGAAAGAAGAAAGGTAGCCTTCAGTGGGAGGTCAGATAGTAGGTGACGCTACGCCTGGTTGGCAAGATGAGCGATAGGCTTGTTGAAAGTAGGCAAGAGTTCTCTGCCTTGCTTTTTCAAGGTTATCCAAATAAATGCAGCCCTTTCCAGAAATCGGCTTCCCTCATTGCCTGCGAACCAAAACCAAACTATTGTGTTTGGATTCGTTTCGATGATGGTTTAGCAGGTGTTGTTGATTTGAAACATTTGCTGAGGCAAGAAACCTATAAACGTTTGGAATCGATTGATTTCTTTTGGAAGGTGCATGTGGATCCGAAATCGGATTCATTGGCATGGGGAGATGATATTCAATTAGATCCCAATGTTCTAAGAGATATGCTTTCCGAGTAGTCCGGCAAGTTTCATCATGTCGATTGGTGTTTTGCCAATTACTTTGCTTAAGTTTGCATCAGGGCCGATATTCCGCTTATTCTTGGGATCTTGAAGATCGTGGGCTTTGATGTATTCCCACACTTTTTTGACTACTTCAGGGCGAGAGAGCTCTTTTTCACCTACGATGTCGGCGA
>QIDD01000113.1 GCA_003230355.1 Methanobacteriota archaeon | reverse complement strand
CCGAGGATTGGACCCACACAGGGAATCCACACAATCCCAAGCGACAGTCCAAGTATGAAAGCGCCGAAGAGAGACTCATCTCCACTACGGGCGGAAGGCTTGTAAAACTTGTTCAAAAGCAGGCTGGAGTATTTTGTGTAAAGATCGCTTATATCGTTATCAACCCAGACCGCGCCGAATCCGATGATAAGGGCTATGAAGAAAAGTCGAAGCGCGTTTCCAAACCCTCCCGCAGCAATTCCGATAACTGAAAAAAGCCCGCCCATAAGCGTGAATGTTACCATGCTTCCAAGCACGATTAAAATCGGTCGCAGCCTATGACCAACAGACCCAGCGAGTAGAGGCGGCAGAATCGGGAGCACACAGGGAGTCGCAACAGTTACAACACCTGCAAGAAAGGCGAACAAATAGGATGGCTCAAATCCCACAGCACCCTACCCCCTGCCGTGGTATGCAGGGTCAAATATGAAGACAAGCGCAATTCCGGCCATGAAAAGAGCGACACCGAACCACAGCTCGTTTATAAGCGGGATGATCTTAACCGTAGCAGAGGCGGTGTCACCGGAAAGTCCGTTGAAGATAACATAAACATCCCTCAAAACGCCTCTGTCAATCATCACCCTGTTTGCATTGCCGTTTTGATAGTTGATAGAGCGCGCGGTGCCCTGGCCGATCTTACTGCCCTTTTCAAAGACAGCAAAGGTGATCTCCTCGGTTGTAGTATAGGGTTTTTTGCCTGTTTCCGCTACGTATTCCTGCATCTGATCTGCGAATAGAAGTATGTCGAATGTGCGTCCCAGCGAGGGACTTGGGAAGTCTGCCATGAGTATGCCGTCTGCGACAACGTTAATGTTGTTAGGCACGTTTTCCGCCTTGTCAATTGCAATCCAAAGCTCAAGATCGCCCTCTTTGATGAGAACATAGGTGATGTGCTCTGTCTGCTGTGATTCAACTATTTCACCGCGCACACTGTAGGTTTCTCTGAACCCGCCCTCCCGAAGCTCGTTATACATCTCTGTAAGCGATATACCGGGCAGAATTGGCTCTTCGGCCGCCCCCGCATCTTGGGAGTCGCCGTAGTCAATAACCGTCTTGTAGTCCACAACTGAAAGGCCGTAGGGCATCCCCTCTACACTTGAAATCTCACTGTTTTTTATGTTAGCGCTCCCTGCAAACTCTGTTGTGAACAATGTGCCGAAAACACCCCCAATAGTGATGAATACAATGCCTAGATGGATGCAGAGAATGCCAATCTCTTTAAGTTTGAAGTTGCGGTTTTTAGAGTTTTTAATCTGGTCGTTGTACCTATTTGAGAGGCTGTAAACAATGTAAATCATAGGCGGGATGAAGCTCAAGGCTGAAGCGCCGCCGATGAACCTGTAAAGCAGCGGGCTTTGAGTGCTTACCATAGCTGAGTAGTCCACAATGTTCCAAGCATCACTTGGCCGAATCAACGCCACAACGAGTGTGAGTGCGAGAAATATTAAAAACTCCCGAATGGATTTTTCCTTAGCCGATGGTTTATAGTTGATGCAGAGCCCTGCAAGCAAGAAAAGCCCCATGAAAAATGGATAGCTCCAGAGGTTGAAAAAGGCGACACCTGTTCCCACTTTTTTCGCTGAAAGGAGTTTGAGAATCGCAGGATAGGTTATACCCCAGAGAGAGATATAGGTGAGTAATACTAAAAAGAGGATTGTTACATAGAATATATTTGTCCTGTTCACAAAGGATGAATCTTGAGATTCTGGTTTGGAATCGTCTGAAACCGCGGCGTATCGGAGCACGCCAAGTCCTACGGCGACAATCGTTGAAATTATTGTCAGGGCCAAAAGGTAGAAGCCTGTTGTGCCGGCTGAGAAGGCGTGAACCGACTCAAAGAAACCGCTTCGAGTGACAAGTGTTGCATAGACCACGAGGGAAAAGCTGAGACTGACAAGCACCGGCGCGAGGATTGCATATTTATGGCGGTTGCGCTTGTGCTCAACAAGGGTGTGCATGGCTGCTGTGAGCATGAACCAAGGAATGATTGACGCTGTTTCAACAGGGTCCCATGCCCAGAAGCCGCCCCAGCCAAGCACTTTATAGGCCCAGAAGCCGCCGATAGCTATGGCAAAGGTGAGAAAGAACCAGGCGACGCGGCAGAATTGAACCACATTTTTGATACCGATCTTTTCGATTTCACTGGCACGGCCCCGAATCGACATGTAAAGGTATACAATTGAGATTGCGAAAGGGTTTGTAACAGCCGCATAACCTATAAACATTACAAGAGGGTGCACTGCCATCCAGGGGTCGATGAGAAGCGGATTCAGACCGTTTCCATCTACAGGGATAAAGCCTGCTGAAAGGTCGGGAAACAGTTGATATATTGTCGCAAAAGGCGTTTCTTTGATTGTCATAAATATAAAGAAAACACCGATAAGAAGCACGACAATCTGGGTCTTTTTGATGAAATCTGAGGTGCTTTCTTTTTTCTCGTTTAACCATAGTGCACCTGCACCGATCGTTGCCGCCCAAAAGAGAAATGTCCCCTGCTGTCCTGCAAGAGCTGCTGAAACCTTGTAATAGATTGAGAGGTTTCGGTCTGAAAAAGTCCAAACATAATTGTAGGTGAAATCACTCACAATGAAATAATAGACAAGTATCACGTAGTCTAGGATTAGCAGCGCTCCGAATCCACGAACACCCCATTTAATATAGTTATCAAATTGTTTTGTGTTTTTAGTCTGATCGTAGAGAAATAGTGCGATGAGGGCCAGTCCCAAAATGAAGCTGGCATAAAGTATTTTATCACCTAAGGTGGCCTGAAATACCTCTGAAAAAGATTGTGGAACAGTCATTACGATTCCCCATGGTCTTCTGTTCGGGGCAGATCATGCGGGACCTCTATCGAGCTCATTTGCATGGATTTGATCTGCTCCAATATCGGGAGCAGGGTGTCAGCCGGCACATAGCCGGGGATCTCGGTTATGGTCTCGCCGGTGGGTGTGAGAAATATAAGCTTTGGCGGATATGAAATAGCAAATCTACCTGCATCTTCCTTGTTCACATCAAGGTCAACTGCAACGAGGACAAAGTCATTTTTAAGTATGGGTGATATACGGGGGTCTGGATATGTTTCTTTATGGAGTTTTTCGCAGAACTTACACCAGATTGCCCAGCCATAGACGAGTATTGGCTTGTTTTCAAGTTGCGCTGCTTCAAGACCTTTATCATAGGTGTTGTACCACTGCATGCCGGCGATGTAGGTATAGTTTCCGTCGTCGATGAGGGGTGCTGCATTTGCTGAATAGTAGATGAAAAAAACAGTGACAGCAAGTAGAGCAAGTGTTATCGCCTTTTTAGATTGCATAAACTATTTCTCCTTCGACAAAATATTTTAACCTATATATAAAACTTTCATTCTCTTACTAGATAAATCAATATGAGAAGCGCGATGAACTGAAATCCTGATGCCACTGTATAGTAGGGTGTAAATGGGCACTGTTTCTCTACTGTGAATAACGTGTAGAATATCGGGCACTGCACAACAGCGTTTACAAGAAGCACCACGGCAAATACCATGAGTCCCAGGGTGAATCGGGATTTGACTTCTTTATATGATTGGTAGAATATGTATAATAGCACCAGTATTAGGACTATGTTTGCCAGTGTCAGAAGTGTGTGTCCTGAGTACATTGTGTTCTTGTTTTTATCCCTTTATTAATTAGGTTTTCCCCAAATCCACCCTTTTTCCCAGTCTTCGTGGCTAAATCGCTAAAAACCGGCAAAGACGTTTTCAAAAAAAGTGCTGCCCCCGCTCAATTTTCCATTGAAACGCCGGGCTTTGATTAATCTCATGTATGACTCCATGCATAATAAAGAAGAATGGGTGTTGCACGAGACGGTTGTGAACTGGTAAAACTATGAAATAATGTTTAGGCCCCCTCCCCCTCTGTTTTTTCTTCCTATGGAGCCCTTTTGTTAAGCGTGTTTTTCAATTCCGTTTCTTCGATGAAGGCCACTGACTGACCCTCAGCATTGGAGCTGTTTGAGAAGTTGAATTTTATCCCGATGAGGCCGATTTTTATGTCGATTGCTTCTTGGTTTAGTATTTCGATTTTGTCTATTTTTGCCGATATTCCGAAGTTTTTTTCAAGCCATTTTGCGCAGATATTTTTTATCTCCTCTGTTGCTGTGCGGGTGTCTCTTAGGTATTTGTTGTGCAGGGCGGGTATGTACCAGCCTTTTTCACGTCCGATTCTGTATTTGGATATTGATGCCCCTGATTCCTCGGAAATTGTTGAGATTTGCCCCATAGGTCACCTCCATCTTTTATTTGTAATTATTTATTATTACATTGTATTTATATTTTTCTATTTGCAATCCTCAATTTCAAATGGAGATTTCCAAGATTATTTTTTAGATTTCTAATAAATTATGGC
>QIDD01000112.1 GCA_003230355.1 Methanobacteriota archaeon | reverse complement strand
GACTTTCATCCCAGGTGAAGCTTGAAAATTCCGGGAGCAGCAGCTGGTATTTTCCTCCGAACTGTGAAAAGATACGCCGCGAATCACCTGAACTCTGCAAACCTGACGCCAGGTGCCGCAGGATTAAAAACCCGCTCACCTATTATTTCATCGGTTTCAAAAAAAGGGACACGCCGCAGAAGAAAGAGGAGGAGGGAGCTGGTAAATGACGCTTCAATCTGATATGCCTGTTAAGGTTATTCGCAGCCCCGGCGCAGAAAGACAGTTTCAGCAGGGGTTGTAAAGGGCGAGTTAATAATCCACATCCCGGCTAGAATGTCTCAGCGTGAGGAGCGGGAGTGGGTCTCCCGGATAAAGGAACGTCTTGCGAAAAAACAAGGCGTCGCGAGGAAAAATGACGCCTATCTAAAGGAGCGATCTGAAGTGCTGAACAAGAAATATTTCAATGGAAAACTAACGGTCAGATCGATCGTTTATGCTGATAACCAAAGTAAGAGGCATGGAAGCTGTAACACGCTCACAGGGAACATCAGGGTTTCACGGCGTCTTGCAGCCATGCCGGAGTGGGTGCTCGACTATGTAATCGTCCATGAGCTTGCCCACCTCGTCCACGGCGACCACTCACTGGATTTCTGGAGTCTTGTAAACCAATACAAACTTGCGGAGCGGGCCAGAGGATTTTTGATCGCAAAGGATTTGGAGGAAGCCCATGTTTAAAGAGGCCACCCCTGAGGAGCGGCGGATATATTACAGGGAGGAGTGGAAGCCGGGGGATGTTCCGGATTTTCTCGCAGAGTCAATCGGGTATCGGGAGTTTGGATTCGACCACGACGGTCGCGGACCCAGAGATCGATATAACGCATTTACAAGTGTTGAAGAGCTGGAAAAATTCCTCAGAAACCGCGCCCCCTACTCGGCTTATTCAAGCGTATCATACTATGAAAAGCCGGGTAAACGCGAGGGTTATAAGAAGGCTGAGCTTGTCTTCGATATCGACGCAAAAGACCTTCCGTCGTTTCTGAAAAAGTGCTGCAAGCAGGGCACTATATGTGAAAAATGCCTTGAAACAGCGAAACAATATATTCTCAGCCTGAAAGATATTTTCCAGGGCGACTTTGGAGTTAAAAAAATCTATTATATCTATTCCGGCCGCGGATTTCACATGCGCATACTCGACCCTGATGTGATGGAGTTTACAGAGGTGGAACGAGCCTATATCCTTGACTACCTGTCAGGAAGCCAAGCCCTGAAAGGATCAGCCAAGGTTAACAGGTGGCTTGCGCCCCGCGGTTACACCCGGATTTTCAAAGACCGGCTGCTGGGCATATTGGAAGACGCGTCTGTTAAAGACATTCAGATGATTGAAGGCATCGGCCGCACAACTGCAAAGGAGATTATCGGCAACCGTGATAAAATCATCGGCGACATCACGGAGTGGAAAAACCTTGAGTGGTCACCAGACCCGAAGACAGGCGTGGTTCGAACCGCGCGATTCAAAGCCCTGCTCAGTATTCTAAAGGAAAATAAATATGATAAATTCACTGATTTCGTGCTCAAACAAAACGCAGGAATCCTCGACGCCAAGGTCACAGTAGATACAAAACGAATCCTGCGCCTCCCCTCATCACTTCATTCAAAAGTAAGCCTGAAGTGCATGTTAATTCCTGACATCGAAACCTTCAACCCTCTTTCTGATGCGATGCCGAAGTTTGTTTCAGAGCGAAAAGGCTAAGACGCCTCTCCAACCCCGTCTTCACCGTATTTTAAGAGCACCGCAGCCACAAGCCCCTGCCTAGCCTCCGGCGAGATTGGATGAAAAACATCCTTAAACTCACCGGTTTTCTTGCTCTTTGTTGCAGGCATGCTCACCCAAAGCCCCTTCTCACCCTCAAGGACCTTCAGACCATGAACAGCATATGATTCGTCCAGGGTCACGGTAGCGTATGCTTTCAGATTTCCCGAATTCTCCATCTTGTATATCCGAACCTCAGTTATTTCCACCATAGTCTCTACCTCAGGAATAAGGCTTTTTTTATCTTTATATAGTTTATGTAATAAGAGCGTGTGACTTTTTTTCAAAGGTAAAATACGTGTTTCTTTTGCTCTTAAAAGCACGGCTTTTAATTTTCGTGTGTCGAAAAGTAATTTTTTTCCCCCTTGGAGCATTTTCGCCATAATTCATACTTGGAATTATTACAAAATCTTGTTTTGTAGGGTGGAAACTTGGGTTCTTTTTGCATTTTTTCGGTGTCGAGCGAAATTTATTATCCACAATTATTGGAGAAATTTGTGTGAGCAAATTTCGGGTTTTTTGATCCCAAAATTTTTTACACAAAAAAAGTTTGGACGGGCCTGCAGGGATTTGAACCCTTTACGCAGGGGGCGCTGCCCCCTAGCGTCCTACCCCCGCTCCATTCTCACGACTTCTTGAATGAAGAATTAAGAAAAGTATAACCTCGATATGATTAAGAGGATTATTGGACGTCAATCTGCTATCTCAAAGCCCAACGATTCTTCTCTTTTAAAAGGGTGAATTCCATTTATTTTCCCTTTCGCTGTGACAATTACATAGTAGAAACCAGATGATGTAGTGTTTTTAAGGACATATGTATAAAGAGAATCTTCTGCTTTGTAATCTCCGTTTTGACCATCATCGTAAAACTCCGCATCCAAAACTTTTCCATCGGGTGTCGATATTTTTCCTGTGACCGAGAGATCACTCACATAAATCTGGCTCATTGCAATAACTGACGTTCTAATATCCACTTCGTCTTCAAGAAAATACAAATAGGAGCTAGTTTCTGTTTCTATAATTAATGGTGTTCCTAAAACGGGGGGCATGATCGATACTCCATTAGGTTTATCGGATAAGAATTCTAGCTCTTCTATCCATTCGCCTATTTCTGGTCGGTCTACTATATAGGATATAAGGAAATCTTCTTCCGTGTAGCTTACGTTCGGAAAATAATTGTAATTGCTTGAATTTATCTCAGTGCCGTCTGGTTTAAAAAGCTTAAATCTTATCTTATTTACTGCGGTTTTATTGCTAAGAAAAACTCCCGCCCGAAATCTTAGAACAGTTGGATCAACTAAAACAACTTTCTGCTCGGACTTTTTAACGGATTTTTCGAAACTACTCACTATTGTAGTTGATGTAAAATTGGGATATTTTAAGCTCAAATTTTCCACACTTTTTGTATTATTTTCAGGTTTATCCATTATTTCAGGTTGTTCTAAACATCCCAGAGAAATGATTAAAAGAAAGGAAAAACTTAGGATTAACTTAATACCTTTCTTCTTCATATTCATTACCCGATTATTTGAACCAATATATTTAAAACAACAATAAATAATCACACTTCATCCTTTTAAACTTATTAGCTAACTCTACTTTCAAAAAGAATTTGCCAATGAAATAGCGTATTACTCCCGCCTCATTCTCTCTTTCGATCTAATGGAGATTCGAGCAAAGCTAGAACCGGGTTCCTTTTGCCCCAGATTTTCTTAGGTGATCCTCAGGAGGATTTTGCGCCAGCAAAATGCGGGTCTTTTGGGTCCCAAGGCTTTTCTACATGAGAAAAGGCTTGGATGGGCCTGCAGGGATTTGAACCCTGGTTGCCGGGTTCGAAGCCCGGTGTCCTATCCAGACTAGACTACAGGCCCAGTTTTTTTTTGATTTTTTTTCTTTGTATATTAAGGTGTTGATTATTGGTCTTTTCCTGAAATTGGTTTAGAGGTATTTGACTAGTTTTTCCTGTTCACGCTGGTCTGTTGGTATGGGATAGTTTTCCGTGAGGCATCCGAGACAGAGCTGGTTTTCGTCTTTTCCGATTGCCTGCATTAGTCCTTCAACACTCAGGTATTTGAGTGAGTCTGCGCCGATTTTTTCACGGACTTTTTCTATGTCTTTAATAGACGCGATGAGTTCTTCTTTTGTAGGCATGTCGATTCCGAGAAAGCATGGGGAGATTATGGGTGGGCTTCCGATTCGCATATGCACTTCTTTTGCGCCTGCATCTTTGAGTATTTGGATTAGCCGCGCTGAGGTTGTACCCCTTACAATGCTATCGTCGAAGAGCACGACTCGTTTGCCTTTGACGTTTGCGATGAGCGGATTGAGTTTTACACGCACAGCAAGCTCTCTTGCCGTTTGTTTTGGGAGGATAAATGTTCGGCCAACATATCGGTTTTTTATAAGTCCTTCGCGATAAGGGAGACTGCGTTTTTTTGCGTATCCCAAGGCGAATGGTATTGCCGAATCCGGAACAGCCATGACAAAGTCTACGTCCACATCGTCTTCTTCCGCCATTATCTCACCTATTCGTTCGCGCACCGAGTAGACAAGCTTGCCGTCGAGAATAGAGTCTGGACGTGAGAAGTAGACGTATTCGAACATGCAGTGCGCGGTCTTTGTTCTGCGCGGTCCTCGATGGCTTTGAAGGCCGTCTTTATCTATCAATATTATCTCTCCCGGCTCAACATCGCGGATGAGTTTTGCACCAATCGAATCAAAGGCCACCGACTCTGAGGCGATGATATAAGTATCATCAATCCGGCCCAGTGAAAGCGGCTTGATCCCCAGCGGATCGCGCACACCGATTATCGAGTCACCTGTGGCAATGGCCAGCGAATACGACCCGCTCAACCTGCGCATAGCCTCCTGAATAGAACTGACAAGATCCCCGGTTT
>QIDD01000111.1 GCA_003230355.1 Methanobacteriota archaeon | reverse complement strand
GCTGTTCAACCCTACTCAACCCTGAAGAGCTGAAGTCGCCGCGCTGCGCCATCTGCGGACAGGGGCCGAAGATCAGGGATTCGAATCACCTCTTTCTTAGCCTTGACAAGCTCGAGCCAAGGCTTCGAGAGTGGATCGAGAGCAAAAAAGGTGAGTGGACCGGCCAGGTTGTGAACATGGCTCTTGGCTGGCTCAACGAGGGTTTGAAGCCGCGCTCGATTACACGTGACATCAAGTGGGGTGTTAAAGTCCCGCTTAAGGGATACGAGGATAAAGTCTTTTATGTATGGTTTGACGCGCCCATTGGATATGTATCGTCCACTAAGGAATGGGCCTTGAATCTTGGCGAGCCAGAGCTTTGGAGGGAGTACTGGCAGGGCGACGCCCGGATATACAATTTCGTGGGTAAGGACAACATACCCTTTCACACCATATTTTGGCCGGGAATTCTCATCGCACGGGGAGCCTACTCGTTGCCCTATCGTGTGGCGGGCCTGCAGTATCTGAACTACGAGGGTGATAAGATTTCAAAGTCAAAGGGCTTCGGCGTGTTCTGCGAGAACCTTCCGGATGCAGGGCTGTCCTCCGATATATGGCGCTATTATCTAACTCTTCTTATCCCTGAGACCAATGACTCGGAGTGGAAGTGGACGGAGTTTCAGGAGCGTGTGAACAACGAGCTAGTGGCAAATCTCGGAAATTTCATTCACCGCAGCCTCCACTTTCTGGATTCCAAGTTTGACGGCGTTATTCCTGAGCCAAGTCTAACAGACGATGACCGTGAGCTTCTCAAGTCAACAGAAGAATTTGCAAATCAGGTTCAGGAGCTTATCTTCGACATCCGGTTCAGAGAGGCACTGCGAAAGGTGTTTGAACTATCGGATAGGGGCAACAAATATTTCCAGTCAAACGAGCCTTGGAAAGTTATTAAAACAGACCCAGTGCAGGCTGGAACCGTGCTTTATGTGTGCGCGAATCTCTGCTACGACCTTGCGGTCCTCCTAAGCCCTTTTATGCCGAAAAGCTCGGCCAAAATCTTTGAGATCTTAAATGTAGAACCAGGAAAATTGGAGGATCTGGGCAAGCAAAAAGTGGCAGCTGGAACCAAGATCAACAAGCCTGAGCCGCTGTTTCCAAAGCTTGATGACAAAAAGATTTCTGAGCTTAAGAATCGGACGTCGCAGGTCACAAAATATGAGGAGATGATTATGGGAAAGATAAGTTATGACGAGTTTTCGCGGCTCGATATCAGGGTTGCCGAAATAGTTGAAGTTGAGCCTATAGAGGGTGCAAACAAGCTTTTGAAGCTCACAATAGATGTTGGCGGCAAGACCAAGCAGATCGTTGGCGGAATCGCACAGCAATATTCGAAAGAAGAGCTTGTGGGCAAACGGATAGTGGTTCTTGATAATCTGGAGCCCGCGGTGATTCGAGGCGTAAAAAGCGAGGGCATGCTTCTAGCCGCTGTGGACGGCGATGAGATATCGATTCTCACACCTGATCGCGATGCAAAACCTGGATCAAAGATAATGTAGAGATAGCTATGAATCTTGCAGACCTAACCTGGAAAGGGGTGGAAGAATATCTGAAAAAGCGAGGAGACATAATCCTTCCCTTTGGCGCGGTGGAGGAGCACGGATATCACCTGCCGCTTTCAACTGACGGCGACATCGCCATGGCGGTTGCTGAGGGTCTTTCCAAGCGATGCGGAGTTTTGGTGGCCCCGATTGTGTGGTACGGGGTGTGCAACACAACCCGCGTGTTTGCTGGCACGATTACCGTTGATTTCGACTCATTCAAAACATATGCAACTGATCTTCTCACAAGCCTTAAAAATTCTGGCTTTCGGACGGTGTACATTATTTCAGGCCATCTCGGCGGCTCCCATGTTTCAGCTCTGAAAGAAGCCTCTCGAAGCACTGATTTGAATGTGCTTTTCTTTGATCTTACAACGGTTAAGTCTGACGACATTCTTGAAACCCTCCCTTTTCACGCCTGCGAGGCTGAGACCTCGCTAATGCTACACCTTTATCCTGAAAAAGTGGACATGACCCTGGCTGTGGACGAGGAAATAGTGTTCGACAAGTTTTCAATAACAAGCTCGGTAAAGCAAACTGAGAGCGGCGTCTGGGGTTGTCCTTCTAAAGCAACCGCAGAAAAGGGAAAAGCGCTTTTTAATCGTATTATCGAGACCTTTATGCCAGCAATTAAATGAGGTTGATGTGGAACACATCATAGAGTTCGGTGTCGAGCGAATGAGAACGAGCATCGAAAATGCGAAGTTCGAAAGAGGATGACAAAAGAATGAAAAGCTGGAAGAAAGGAGTGTTGATTGGTGGTTTAGGCTTAGTAATCTTTATTCTATTGATTTCGAAATATCCTTTACCAATTGGCCTGACATTCTTAATATTATTAATAGGAGTTTTAACCGCCGTAATTGGATTTGAAAAAGATAAAATTAAGTATGGACCGGAAGAAGCTCGTCTAGGGACCTGGGGGGGTTTAAAGAAATTCAAGATTCTAACTTTTATTTCTTTTTTATTACCTTATTATGTTCTGGTGAATGTTTTTTATTGGGTAAAAATAACAATAACCTATGGTTATGCATACTCATCCTCGATTTATCAAACTTATTTTACCTCCCCCTTTGGAAGATTGTTTTCTGATTATCTCATTCTGGTTCCCCCGCTTTTAGTTGGGATAATGGGAACTTATTATGAATTAACAGAGGAGGAGAGATTTAAAAAATTCCAGTTGCTCGCTCCTTTAGCACTTCTATTATTTGGAGTGGTGACGATACTGATACCTCTCTCATGGTTCTTATCGGGTTATCAGTGGTATCCATTTAAACTCCCTTACTTATATTTTGTAATAAAAGGGGATGACGGCAGGGTTTTTACTTCAACCGTTAGCGTGATTTTTGGTGTTTTTTTCCTTTCATTACCTATAATTTTGGGATATTTTGGCACTTTAAAAAGCATAACGCAAATCGACAAGAGATATTCAGTTACTCTCACATTTTTCATGTTATTAGGAGTCATCCTTTCTGCCTTGCCTGCATTAAGTAGCGGTGATGTTGAGATGGGAAATTATGCTTTTTACGTGCTTTTAGGAATCATTTTTGTTATATTCATTCTTTTGTCCAGGGGTCTTAAAGAGCATGTTGGAGATGATGAAATTTCGAAGCCATGGGTGGATGATTATGTTAAGGTTCGCCCCAGATGCGGGAGCTTTCTTAAGAAAAATCGCTTTCTGTTTATTGGCATGGTCTTAATAATTCTCGGAGCATTAGGATTTGGAATGTATATGTCAAGAAGTAATCAACTTTATGATAAGTATTTTTTAGGTGAGATAGGCAAAGTGGATTTGGATAAAATGAGCCCTTCTGATTATAAGGAATATAGGGCTTTAAATAGATATTACATTGATTTTTCTTTTTTTATTGTAGTAATAGGATTTACCTCACTACTAATTCATTTTTTAAAAAAAGACAAGAAACCAAGTAAGTTGTGGTATTTATTTCCTCTACCGTTTTATTTTATAACTGGTGGATATGGATTTTTTTTAGGTGGGGTAATTGGGTATTTGGTTTTAAGAAACAAAGACGTGACAATGGCAGAGAGGATTTTATATGTGGGTAGTGGTTTATTCGTTGTATCTTTTGTGCTTGGCCTATTAGCATACACTAAATTTTCTGCAGGATAAGAGTTTCAACATTCAACCTACTTCATTATTCTATGAAGTCATGTAAGAAACTGCCGTGATTTAAGAAAATTTTTTAAACGTTAGAATAAAAATAAAATTAGAGGTGAATCTCATGCATATCAAAAAGATTGAAAAGACCACAAGATATGGCGCCTGCAAATGCTATAAGAGCTGTGCATAAACCGGCTCTTTTCCCTTTTTTTTAACCCTGCGAGGATGTTTGAATGGAAGATGAAGAGATTCGAAAACTGGTCTGCGTAAAGTGTGATTTCTACAAAGAGGGGGAGACGCTCCAGTGCAACGCATTCAAGGTAAACAAAAAACTTGTTGAAGATGGGAAGATCACGCTGGACGAGTTGTGATGCACCCCTGCCTGTTAGACTCTGCGCTGTCGCTAAACTGCTGCAAAAATCTGGGCCAAAAAGATATTGCCGGCAAAACGTGGTCAAAAAAAGTATTTCCACTTTTTTCCAGTCTTCGTCGCTTTGGCTAGAAGCCTGCAAAAATCTGGGCCAATCCACCCTTTTTCCGCCGTTTGTCGCTAAACCGCCGCAAAAGCACGGCTGGAAAAAGTATTGACTCCAATCGAACCTGGTGTTCGATTGAAAATATATCATTTAACTCTCCTATCATTGGAGCATTTTCGTCCTAATTCGTATTTCGAATTAATACAAAACATAGTTTTGTAGGACGGAAATGTGGGTTTCTTTTTCAGGCGTGTTTTTCTTTACACAAAGAAA
>QIDD01000110.1 GCA_003230355.1 Methanobacteriota archaeon | reverse complement strand
TACCACTGCGTCCTTGTACCGCGTTTGGGTACTCAATTTTGGCGCTCGCCAGTCTTGGTGCAATAGTTGCTGCTGCACCAGTCGCTGCCGCCAGCTTTAAAAAGCTACGCCTCTTCATACGCAACATGACCTCTCTCACCTCCTAGTTATAGGTCGTTGTTGTTTATACTCTATTACCCACCGATAGTGGGTTAGAAAACTTAAACGATAACCCTATATATAGTTTTGCAATTATCCCTCATGATTTGACATGATTTATAGTGCATGATTGCAAAGCTAAAACCGCCCTTGTGCGGGCAGTCAAAACGCAAGATCATAAGAAGATTTATTCGGCCTTTAGAAGTTCTTCTTTGAAGGGTTCAAGCAGCATTTCCTTGAGATAGGCATCGTAACCGTCGCGGTCATAGACTCTGAAAGGCCGATCCTCGGCAAATGAGATTGCGCGTTCGCCGATGATCTCATCTCTAAGCTCCTTTATATCCTCGTCCTCATCTTCATCTTCAAAATCGTCATCCGTAGATATAGGTTGGGCAAGGTATTTTGATGTGATGCCAAGATCTGCCATCTCGTTTATAAGATCTTCCAGCTCATCTTCAGTGTATCCCTGTCTGTCGAGACGTTCTAAAAGTTCTCCTCTAGTTGAAAATCCTCGTCTGTCAGCAAAGTCGATGAGTGTTTGATATGTTCCATAGGCATTGGCTCCGCTGCCAAGATCAACGAGGTACTGCTCCATGAACTCGCCGAACTCTGGAGCGAGAACCGTGATCTTGCCGTCAAATGTTTTTACCGCCATGTCGAGGGATATAATCCCTTTTCTCACACGTTCGGCAATGTCAAGTATGTCCACTGAGTCGAAGACCTTTGTGACAATGTATTTGAAGCTGTGCATGGGCACTCTTGATGAATAGTGGCCGCTGTCTGTTTTTTCAAATGAGTATTGGAACCAGTAGCTGACCATCTTCGGCGGCATCCTGTCCAAAAACTTCCTTATATCGCTCTCAGAATCTTCGATAATTTTCTTAACTATTTCTGATCCCACGAGACTTCCACGCTCTGTGCAGCGATAGCCAAAATCCCAGATGCCGGTGTGATCCACCGTGTAGATCATGTCCATGTCCAGGAGCCGGCTGTTTTCATTCTCAAATATGGTGTCCACATCACCGTGGGGTATACCGATAGTTTCCTCTTTCTCCTGCCCAATATAGATGATTCTCAGTGCGTCAAGCACTTTTTCCTTCCCCTTACCTATGAGTTCTTCAGCATCTAGTTCTTCGATGAAGGCATCCAAGTTTTCATACGCCATAGTCACATGTCTCCTGTTTAGTTCACATTAAAAAGACCAATTGAAGGATAAGTCATATATAATTTTTTTTATCCATTAACGCTATTTGTCTGCAAAAATATTAAATACATCATTTTTTACAATGAGTTAATTCTAAAAAAATATAGACAGATAAAGGAAGAGATGGATATGAAGGAAGCAAACATTGCTGAAATGACGAAAAGAAATATTCTGGCTAACGCCGGTTACAGATGCGAAGTTTGTGGGGTCGCGCTGGGATACGGGAAAGAGGAGCAGCATCCTCAGTTTTATTTTATCATCCCAATTGTGCAGGGTGGCGAGAAGAAGGAAACAAATGTGGCTGTTCTCTGCCCCAGTGACGGAGAGGGTTTCAAAGAGATTGAAAGAGATCTTCTGCTGCGAAAAGCGATGTATCGCGAGATGGCTGAACCCGACACCTAAACATTCATCTGCTTATCTCGATGTCCAGACCCTCGGCTTCGCTCCAGCGTGTGACAACTATTGTATAGTCATCCAAGGTATCTGACACTGCGTGTATAGAGTCTGAAATATCTTGGTTTGGCTTGACCTCTTCATTCATAAAGGAGTTTGTTTTTCCTTCCCAGACCGCGCCATCTGGAGTATCATGGTATATGTTGAAGGTCCACCAGACTATGCCCACGCAGCCGTCAAAATCGGCTGTAATATAGATATATGAGTCGCCGATCTTTACTACATCCCACGTGTTCATCTGAATAGGCTCAACGCCTTCGAAGTCTTCGAGCACCAATTTTGGCTCAACGTCAAGATAGCGCGGTTTAGACGCGGCGGGAGCCGGTGTGGTTGTAGTTGTCCACATTGTTGTGGTTGTGGAACGTGTTGTTGTGCTGGCTGTTGCGATGGTTGCGGCTGCGCCGTATTCAAGGAGCATAGACTGTGCGTTCCATTCTTCCAGCGAGCCGTCATAGACCTTGACCCGCGGGTATTTCAATAGGTGTTTTAACTCAAACCAGATTGTTGCACCCCTGTGGCCTGTGTGACAGTAGGTGATAATTTCCTTGTCTCTTGTGATGCCCCGCAAATCATAGAGTTTTTGCAGCTCAGCAGGGTCTTTTACTGTGCCGTCAGCATTCACTGTCTCCTCAGGCTCAACAAGCACTGCACCAGGAATGTGACCCTCCTCTTCATACTCCTCTTTTGTTGTGGCTTCAACAAGCACGACGCCAGAGTTTCCAAGGCTCTCGTTCACATATTCAAGTGTTGCCACATCATCAATTGAACCGCCGGATGACACATATTCGGTGGGCGTTATCTCAGCAGGTGTTGTTGACAGCTCTGCGCCCCCTGACTTCCAGGCTGCGAGGCCGCCGTCAAGAACTGCCACATTCTCATGGCCGTAGCGCTTGAGAATCCAAAACATTCGAGAGGCATACTTCAAATCATTCTGAGCATCATAAACCACAACGACCGCGTCAGGTGTGACTCCTTTTTCAGACATGAGCGCTTCGAAATCACCTCTGTTAAGAGCCATGTGTTCAACCACTCCATCAGGGTCTACAAGCTCGCTAAGAGGGTCGATGTGCACAGCACCTGGGATGTGGCCGTTTGAATACTGGTTGTTTGTTCCAATAAAGAGAGTTTTATAAGCGCCGAGGTTCTCTGCCAGTTCACCGGCTGATATCAACCCGCGGGTAACTAGCTGCGGCTCTGCGCCTGGAATTTTGATTTCGCCTCCCATCGCCTGCCAGCCCCGCATGCCGTCTGTGACATCGACAATATTTGTGTATCCAATGTCAAGCAGGGCGTTTGCGCCTTTCTTCGAGCGCACACCCGCTTCACAGTAGAGCACGATCTTCTGATCCTTGGAAAGATTGAGTTCATCGATTCGCCTGTCAAGCTCTGTATAAGGAATGTGTACTGCGCCGGGAATATAACCTTCATCAAACTCCCGCTTGGTGCGCACGTCAATGAGCACAAAATCACCATTTCCCTCCTCGTAGAGGTCAAGAAAGTCTGCAGCCGTGATTTCTGTGCTGTTAAGACTGCCTGTGACCTCGGAAACCTTGGTGTCCAAGGTCATCTCAGCGTTTTTAACACCTTCCCCAAGGCATGCTGCTGAAAATATGAGAATGGAGATCAGAATGAGCGGCGCAAATCGGTTCATAACACACAATAATGGGTGGGTCACCACATAAAATATTTTTGTTCTATCAGGTGGTTTAGCTGTCCCACTGGGCCTTGCCCTGCTGGATTACGATGAAATCATCACCATCTTTATCTATGTTTAATATGTCTGCAACCGTTCCCCGGTCAATGCAGCTCTGGCACTTCTGAACCATCTCCAGATCCTTTGCCTTGAGCCGGCCGCTAATCTTTCTCATTGCAGCCTCGGCCATAAGCGGCTTTCCGCATGCCTCGCAGCTTATGATTTTCACATCGAATTTCTTCGCATCCATCCCGATGAACGGTGCAACATCAATTACTGATTCAAGTGAGATCGCATTTTCCGGGCATATCTTTTCACATATCCCGCATCCAATGCAGTATGTGTGAGTGCTATAGATGTCCAGTATCTCTTCGCCCTCGAATTTTAAGGCTCCCGTGTTGCAGTGGAATGCGCAGGCACCGCAGAGCGTGCACTCAGCCTCATTGACAGTAAGAAGCGCTACCTTGAAATCGCCTTCAATGCGCCCTTCTGAAACGCCGGTCTTCTCAGAAAACCCGGATATAAGCGCATGGAACACCTCTCTTTTCCGTCGCGCGCCATCCTCTGCCGAGCCGATGTCAGCAGGCGTTTTCTTCAGCAGCGGATTTTTCGAAGTCCCCTTTATCTTTTCTGAAAACTCCTTTATCTGACTGGTGAATTTCTCTGGATTTGATCCGTCGGCCTTGAGAAGCCGCACACGCTCCTTGCCTACTCCAAAAAATTCGAGTATCTTTTTTGACTGTGAAACCGAGTCGCTGCCCTGGGCAAAGCCGGATTCATGCATGCAGCTGTCAGCTCCGCAGCCCAGGAGAAGAACACCCTCTGCGCCCACGTCAAAGGCCCTGATGATGTGAGAGGGTGAAACGCTTCCCAAGCATGGCACAAAGACTGGGAGAGCCGCAGGATATTTCAACTTGTTAAGTCCTGCTGCCTTGAGTGTTGAGTATCCGCCTTCTGAGCACGTGAAGACTATGATTTTATCTTTGATTTTCGCATCCGTTGTGCTGTC
>QIDD01000109.1 GCA_003230355.1 Methanobacteriota archaeon | reverse complement strand
CAGATACTCCGTGCATAATCACAACCTTCGGCTTGAAACTTGACACCCTGATCGCGATGAGCGGGCTTCTGCCATAAGAAACTTTTGTAAAAACAAGCACCCGCTGCGTAGTCGCGCCGTAGAGCCTGAGAAAATCATCTGAATTAAACTCTAGAATCGCGCGGATACTGTCAATCACAGTGTAGCCAAAAACAACCGCGTCAGAGTACTCCACTCCAGCTACTACCTCACCACAAACAGCACTGCAAAGATCAGCAACAGAAAGCGGCGTTTCAAACTCACGCATATCCATAATCACATCCGAACCCCTCTGCGAGATGTGACTGCGCTCATAGTTCTTCACAAAGGGAGAACCGCGATCTGAATCAGCCTGGATCACAGCTTCAACAATCTTTTTCACAACTCCTGTGCCAGGATGCCTGCGCCGCCCAGACTCATAATCACAGACCACACTCGGCGTTGTCTTGAGATAGCGGGCAAGCTCACTCTGTGTAAGCCCGAACAGCTCACGCCACTTTCGAATCGTCTTCGACGGATCCTCTGAAAGCGATATTTCGCCCGCAATCCTTGTTGAAAGCTCTGCAACAGACTCCAAAAGAAAACACCTCAACTTCCATGTGCAATAACCCACCGTCTATATAACACTTTCGCAGATAAATGCGCAACCATACGGCAATCGTCGAAAGAAGTTTTTTTATGCCAAGCCAAAACTAACAAACACCCAGCACAAAAAACACCCACGGGGTCGTAGGGTAGCCTGGACCATCCTCGTGCGTTCGGAGCGCATGGACCTGAGTTCGAATCTCAGCGACCCCATCCAAGCCTTTTTATGAAAAAAGTCTTGGGAGCCAAAAACCCGAAATTTGCTAGCGCAAATTTCTCCATAGAGTGTAGGATAAAAAAGTCAATCGAACGCTTTTGTTCGATTGGGGTCAATACTTCTTTGGCCGCGGTTTTATGTCATGAATTTTTATTGTGCGAAACTTCTCTAGCCATAGAACCTCTTTTTTAAACTTTTGGCATCGTTGAATTATTGTGTGGTTAGGGTATTTTTCTCAGTTGGTGGGAAAATAGAACATTGTTCTAGAAAACTATATATAGAATCTAACGTTAATTTTTAGTATATTAATATCTCGATTTGAATGAGGCGGTGAAAAAAATTTCAGACGCAGCTGGGTATCTTCCAATGTCATCCTCCACAAAAAGCGAGGCCGTAAAAAAGAGGCTGGGAGAGATAAAAGGATTCATAAATCAGCTCGACTCACCAGAGGATTTGAACATTGAAAAACTCAGGGTTATTTTTGATCTCATCGACGACGAACTCATAAAAGAATACGACCAAGAACTTAAATGGCTCGAACGATTCGACTTGGAGCGAAGCTGCCTCACAAGCCTTAACACCCGCAGATCAGAAATGGAGATACTTGCCTTCATGCTCACAATTATGCGCAGAGGCGCGATTAAGACAAAGATACTCTATCAAGCCAACCTAAGCTACACCCAGCTCAAATCTTATCTGCAGTTCCTGACGGACGCGGAAATGATCACAGAGGAAGGCGACAAAAAACGTGGGAACAAATTTAAAACAACCTATAAGGGAAATCTCTTCCTCTATCACTGGTCAAAGATACTCAACCTTGTTGAAAAAGACCCTCTATCTGAGGAGCCGCAGAGGTTAGCTTAGATCCTTTTTGTGCTTATCAAGCAGAAGAGACAGCGAGTGACGGATGGCATCAGCATAAGTTACATAGGTGCCGTCGGAAATTAGGTCCTCTATTTCATTTGACATCTTTTCAGACATCTTCACTCTAAATACCCTTACAACATGTTTTCCCGCCATACCGCTTTCTCTCTCAACAAAGAGTGTGCATTAATCTAATATCTACTTTTTGGTAATAACACCCACATCTTTAAAGACTTCCAAAGACAATAGTATACTCGCAATGCGGGCACCTGACATAAGGCTGCTTTCCATCCTCAAACTCCATAAAATCTGAGCTGCAGCCAGGACATACAAAATCATTGTCAGAATCAATCACATCCTCAATAAGTCTGTCCCTAACAGCGATAAACTGCCGTTCAAACTCAAAAAAGGTCCGGTCAAGTCCTGTTACCTTCTTTTCAAGGGAGTTCAGGTTTGTAAGAGGCCGCTCTTTTTCACAGACTTCAGAAATCTTTCCAGTGGAGATGCCTGTTACTCTGTGGATCTGGCGATAGGTGTATCCGCGCCGCCGCAGCTCCTTAACTTCATCCAATTTTTCATGGGCAATACGTTTTTGAGGCATACTAAATATGATGATGATGAAAGTACATATCCTTTCACTTCACAAATATGTAACCAAGAAGGAACAGACAAAATTTAATAGAACATTGTTCTGGAACTTAATTTCACAAACCATATAGTATATAACCTCTCCAATTGTTATTATTATGAAGGTCGGGGTAATCGGCACAGGGTCAATGGGCATCAACCATGTAAGAGTATACTCCCAGATGCCGGGGGTGGAACTTGTAGGTATAGCTGATCCGGACAAGGACCTCTGCGAGGAAGCTGCGAAAAGTTATAATACTAAAGCATACATATATTATAAAGATCTTCTTGATCAGGGGCTGGACGGTGTTAGCATTGCAACTCCCACAACTCTTCACAAGGAAATCGCTATCGAGGCGATGGAGCAGGGAGTTAGCGTGCTTGTTGAAAAGCCAATAGCCGACACAGTTGAAAACGCTGAGGCGATGATAAGGGCTGCGAAGGAAAAAGGTGTAAAGCTCATGGTGGGTCATATAGAGAGGTTTAATCCTGCGATAATCGCGCTGAAAAAAGAGATTGAAAAGGGTAAATTCGGAAAGATCGTCTCTATCTCAGCAACAAGGGTGGGTCCGTCTGCTCCGAGGATTCGCGATGTTGGAATCATCCTGGACCTGGGTGTTCACGACATTGATCTCATGTCTCACCTCTATTCTGAGCGTGTGCGCGAGGTCTTCGCAACCGCCGGCTCTGTAGACCATCAGTTAGAAGACTATGCAAGCATTCTACTAAAGTTCAACAACGGAAATGCAGGAGTTATAAAGACTAATTGGCTCACACCCCATAAGATGAGAAAGCTCTCAGTCACAGGCACACGTGGGATTGCCTATGTGGATAATATTAAGCCGTCAGTTCAGGTCTACAACGGTTCGCCGGAGATAGATTTGAAGATTGAGAAAAGAGAGCCTCTTAGAACTGAGCTTGAGCACTTTGTTGAGTGTGTTAAGCAGGATTTAGAGCCCAGCGTATCAGGCGAAGATGGGATGGCCGCGCTCAAGGTCGCGCTATCCGCAGTCGAGTCCTATAAGTCTGGTCGAGTGGTGGAGGTGGAAGCGTGAAGATTTATGGCAGGGATTTTTCAAAGGCGCTCAAAAAAGAGGGTGTTACAGTTGCCATCTACGGTCTTGGGAAGATGGGGCTCCCACTTGCAGCTGTCTTTGCCGAAAGAGGCGCAAATGTCATCGGAGTCGATGTTAATGCCGATGTGGTGGCAAGCATAAATCGCGGGGTTAATCATGTGAAGGAGGAGCACGGTCTGGACGAGTTTGTTGAGCGAAACGTCCGCCTGGGCAGGCTTGAAGCCACTGTTGACGGTGTGGATGCGGCGCGCCGCGCCGATGTAATGATTATTATTGTACCTGCTTTTCTTGACGAGTCGAAGAAGGCTGATCTGGGGATTATCAAGGCTGCATCTGAAAGTATAGCGATGGGGCTTGAGAAAGATGATTTTGTGATTGTTGAAACAACAGTTCCGCCTGGGACCACTGAAAACTTTGTTAAACCGATTTTAGAGAGTTCCGGCCTAAAGGCCGGTGTGGACTTCGGGCTGGCCCACTGTCCAGAGCGCACATCTTCGGGCAGGGCCGTTGTTGACATCAGCGGAGCATATCCTAAGGTGGTTGGTGGGGTAGATCAGATAAGCACGGACACAGCAGTTGGGATCTACAGCGTAATCAATGAGAGAGGGGTGATCCCTGTTTCAAACTCTCGTACTGCTGAGATGGTGAAGATTGCTGAAGGCATCTATCGTGATGTAAACATTGCCCTTGCAAATGAGCTTGCCATGGTTTCGAATGAAAAAGGCGTGGACATCTGGGAGGTGATTGAGGTTGCCAATACAGATCCCAACTGCAGCCTGCTTGAGCCTGGTCCAGGTGTGGGCGGACACTGCATACCAGTGTATCCCTGGTTTGTGATAAATGGTAACGGCTCAACACGGCTTATCAGAACTGCCCGCGAGGTTAATGACAGCATGTCAACGCATGTGGTGCGCAAGGTTTCAAAGGAGCTTGAGAAATCAGGAAAACCAGTGAGTGGCAGTAACATTCTTGTGGCAGGGCTTGTATACCGGCCTGGTGTGAAGGAAACCTATAACACGCCTGCAAAACGGGTGATTAAAGAGCTGAGGGAGCTGCAAATGTCTTCGGCTATGATCCGGTGCTTTCTGAAGATGAGATGCATGCCTTTCTGAATGTGAGCTCGCCCAATGGCGATAAACTTGACTGTACCGTTGTTCTTCATAACAGAAACTACACTATCACATCTAAATCCGGGAGTTTGATTACTCCTATGACATTCTTCAAGTAATAGAGTTGGAAAAACGATGAGGCGTTATGCTGAGTTTACTGTTTAGCTTGAGGAAAGATGAGAATATAAAAATGGACGAAGAAACAAACTCAAAATTGAAAACAGCCTGTGAAATGGGCTCTGGTAAGTCTGGAAAGAATTATATATCACTAAAGGTGCATATTATTAATTGGCGAGGTGACAATCTTTGAGGCGAGGAGCTATTCCTAATATCAGGAATTCGGGTATGATAACAGCTTTGGCTGTATTTGCTTTATTGATACTTGCAGCTGTTCCGTCAGCCCACGCGATCTATGGTTTTCAAGAGTCAGATTATCGCTTGCAGGAACAGAGTAACTACTGTGGGATTGCCCTGATGCAGGGTTTCACGCCTGAAATCTCTCAGGACAATATTGCGGCTGAGCTTTTCAAAACTCGCGGCAGCCTCACATATTGGGGTGATTTCAACTACTACTTTGACCGTCACCAAGTAAAGTATCACTATACTTCTCTGGACGATGAGTTTCCGGCGGTTGTTCTACTTGATGCAGGCACCTTCGGACTTTCGCAGAATCACTTTGTCCTGGTCCTGGGCAAGAAGAATAACTTTTATACTATCTTTGACCCGCTTAAAGGGATTTATCGTAAGCCTGCAATGTATCTTAATGGGAAGAAGGCGCTTGTCATCGAGTAGGGTCTGAGTTTGGAGTGTGTTGTTTTATGCCGCTTTGTAAGGAATGTGAATCTCATTTTATGAAGTACCATTTGGAGATTGCGGGCGTTAAAAAAGACACAGCAGAGGAGCTTCCTTCCTTTTATCGCAATACACCCACTTGTCCTGTCTGCGGGCTTATTGGTGACATTAAAAAGAGCAAGCTTAGAGACGCACTTGTACATATAAAGTCTGCATGTGACGACCCTCTTGTTGTAGCTGATTTCATGGCTTTTTATCGGAAGCGCGGTAAGGATTTTAAGGATCCTCATTCTGTTGCCCTGGCCTTCCTCGGTGAAGGCGATTAATTTTTTTGGACCTCTGTGTGCACAGTGTGAATATTGTGCACGATTTTTTACTATTCAACCCTAGATACAGACTTCAGATCCACCACTAAAACTAGGCGGAGATACCATGAAAAAAAGCAGTTTTGGAGTTAGAATTGAAGATGAGCTGTTGGATAAGCTCAGCGAGATAATTGATGAGTCCAGATACCTGAATATCACGAGAAGCGAGATAATCGAGACAGTGCTGGAAACCCAGCTCAACGGTGATCACTCGAAAGAGCGGATTCAGGACCTCATCATCAGGCGCCGTGAAGGAAGGCTCAACAGATGACATTCTGGCTGGGGTTTCTCCTAGTATTCGGCCTGAGCTTTACACTCTCCTATGTATCTGCGCCGGTCTTTATCAGGCGGCTGAGGGCGAAGGGCTTTGTAGTAAAAGACATGTATAAATCGAGCCGGCCAGACATACCAACTGTGGGTGGGCTCATCATATTATCCGGTGTTTTAGCCTCGCTTATCCTGGCTCAGCTCCTTTTCCAGAGCTCTGCAGAACGGCTTTTAATCTTTTATTTCATCGTCTTCAGCTTCGCGATATTCGGGCTACTCGATGATCTCATAGATTTCGGGATGAAGAAAGTCAAGCTCCTGCTTCCCTTTTTTCTCGCCCTTCCAATCGCGCTTCTCAACATGGACACAACGCTTTGGATCGGCTTTACGCAGATCGAGCTTGGAGCCTTCTATCTCTTCATAATCGCGCCTGTCTATGTGATGGTGGTATCCAATCTCATAAACATGCATTCAGGCTATAACGGGCTTGCAGTCGGTTTGGTTTCGATTCTGCTGGCAACCGTCGGAGTCGGCGGATATTTGAAAAACGGGCCTGAAAGCCTGATCTTTGTGCTCCCAATACTTGGTGCAACAATAGCCTTTCTCCTATTCAACCGATATCCTTCGCAGGTCTTTGACGGAAACATTGGAAGCCTAATGCTCGGCTCAGCACTTGGCGGGCTCATCGTTTTGAACAATCTAGAGATCTTCGGACTAATCATACTCTTTCCCCATATCGTGAATTTCCTCATGTATATATGGCTCAAGGCAACAGGGATGAAGGAGGTAAAATTCGGCGGAGTCAGAGAAGACAAAACACTTGTGGCCCCTCATCCAGTCTGCCTCAAATGGACGCTTCCCTACTACTATCCAATGTCAGAGCAGAAGGCCACAGCCGTGATGTTTCTTTTAACCGGACTTTTCTGCGTCCTCGGTCTGATCCTCATCTTCTGAAGAGAAAGCTTTTTTTCAACAGCCGGCGAATCATTGATAGACTGGTTCCAAGGACCGCGCCAACGGTGTCTGCGTAGAAGTCAACGATGTTGAACCTTAGGCCTGGAATGCTTAACTGAAAGGTTTCGTCTCCATAGGCAATAGATGCTGAGAAGAGTATTGTCACAAGCGCGGATTTCCATCGTCCAAATCCTGTGCTTCGAAAAGCCGGGTACATGAAGAAGGCGAGCCCTGCGTATTCGAGGAGGTGAAGCGAGTATTTCCTGGGGTCGAATTCAGCAAGCTTTGACACGATGGGAAGATCAGATATTGATGAGAGATAGAATATCAGTGCAACATAGAAGAGCACTAGAAGCCAGTGTTTTGCCGCTGAGCCGATGGATTTTCTCTCGTCTTTTTTTACGATGAGGTCCTGCCCTTTTCCCCGTGCCCTAAGCAGCAGAAAGAGAAAAGCAAAATACACGGTTACAAAAGCCGTATAGGCCGCTGTGACTGCGCCTGTTAAGATGAAGTCAAAGTCAGATCTTGCAAAGGTCATTATGACTATGATTCCGAAGAGCACGA
>QIDD01000108.1 GCA_003230355.1 Methanobacteriota archaeon | reverse complement strand
AGAAAATTAGTGAGCATAACTATGCCAAATATGACATCAACTCTCTGAACACCTTATCAGAAACCATATATACCCCAACAGTTAAGAGAGAGGCATGTCAAGTCTTTGGAATCGGATTCGAATAGCGATAATTCTGCTTCTCATCTTCGCCTTCACAAGCGGAATCGGGCTATATACAGATTATCTGTGGTTCGGGTCCATGGGTTATTCCAGCGTCTTTGTAACAATACTGAAATCAAAGTTTATCCTTGGCATTGCTGCGGCAGCGTTTTTCTTCGCCTTCGCGTTCATCAATGCCTACGTCGCATCCCGTTCCTACGCGGTTTCCAGAACCAGCGAAGATGAGACCGAGGTAATCCTTCCTGAAAATCTGAATACAATTGTCGTAGGCATAATCGCCGCGGTCTCGCTTTTCTTCGGACTCGCAGTCTCAGGCAGTTGGGAAATAGTTCTCAGATATGCAAGCAGCGAATCTTTCGGAACACTTGACCCCATATTCAGACGCGACATTGGATTCTACATCTTCGATCTGCCATTTTTCGAAGCGGCGCTGCGGGCAGGGTTTGCCGTGCTCGCGTTCACAGGCATAATCACGCTGCTCGTCTATCTTCTCAAAAGCAAGTCACTCATTTTTGACATGACCTTTTCAGACGTCAAATTCGAGGTGCCAAAGTTCACAAAATGGGCAAAGGCACATCTCTTCTTCCTCCTCGCCCTTTTCTTCGTCCTCGTCAGCGCAAGCTACAGACTCCAGACATTCAGCCTGCTCTTATCATCACGTTCAGACACATTCTTCGGCCCCGGTGTAACAGACCTAACAGTCACGATCCCGGCACTCAAATTCCTTGTCTTTCTGTCCCTTTTCACAGCCCTCTCATTTATCATTAATATTTGGTTTCAAAAGCCCTGGATCTCGGCAGGGCTCATAGTCCTTATGTTCGCAGTTCAAATCCTGGGCGTCGGCCTGTATGCCGGTCTTGTGCAGGAATACAGTGTCCAGCCAAATGAGATAGTCAAGGAAACGCCCTACATTAAAAACAACATTGAATATACAACAAAAGCATTCGGCTTGGAGGATGTTACAGAGCGCATGTTTGAGGTTGGCACGAATCTTTCGGCAGATGACATTGCGGATAATTCAGCAACAATTGAAAACATCAGGCTCCTCGACCCGCGAACCCTTAAAGACACATATCGCCAGATACAGGAGATCAGGCTCTACTACGAATTTAATGACGTGGACGTTGACAGATACACAATCAACGGCGATTATGTGGAGCTCATGCTCTCGGCACGGGAAATCGACCCTTCCGGCCTCCCAGCGAGCGCGCAGAACTGGATAAACACCCATCTAGTCTATACCCACGGCTATGGGATCGTTGCAAGCCCGGTAAACAAGATTACAAGTAAGGGTCTTCCTGAGCTGCTGATCAAAGATATTCCGCCGAGCACTGACTATATTCAGATAGATCAGCCTGAGATATATTTCGGCGAGATGACCACGTACTATGTTATTGTTAACACAGACACCGAGGAATTCGATTATCCCCGCGGCGATGAAAACCAGTACACAAAGTATTCTGAGGACTCAGGTGTCGCCCTTAGCTCATATATCCGCAAGCTTGTTATGGCCATGCGATTTGGAACCCCTAAAATCATCCTCTCAAACGATATAACCACAGAAAGTAGAATCCTCTATAAACGAAGTATAAGAGAGATTACAGGTTCTATCACACCTTTTCTCGCATATGACCGCGACCCCTATATCGTGACCGAGGGCGGCAGGCTCTACTGGATACTTGACGCCTACACAGCTTCAGACAGATACCCTTATTCCACGAGATCGTCGAATATCAACTACATCCGAAATCCTGTGAAAGTAACAATAGACGCATACACCGGCGAGACAACATTCTACATAGTCGACGAAAGCGACCCCATCATCCGCACATATGCAAAGATATTCCCAGAGCTCTTCAAACCCTTCGATGAAATGCCCGACACACTCAAAGCCCACATCCGCTATCCCGAAGATATGTTCACAATCCAAGCGCAGGTCTACGCCAAATATCACATGAAAGACCCCCGTGTATTCTACAATCTTGAAGATATGTGGAACATTCCTAACGAGCTTTATGAGAGCAGTAAAATCAAGATGGAACCTTACTACATCATAATGAAGATACCTGGCGAGGAGAAAGAAGAATTCATCCTCATGCAGCCCTTCACGCCGCGAAACAAGAACAACATGATCGCCTGGATGTACGCCCGATCCGACCCCGGACACTATGGCAAACTAGGCGTCTTCAAATTTCCAAAGCAGGAATTGATATTCGGTCCCATGCAGATCGAGGCGCTCATCGATCAGGACTCCCGGATATCTGAGCAACTCACACTCTGGGGGCAGGTAGGTTCAAGGGTTATCAGAGGAAATCTCTTGGTCATTCCGATTGAGAATTCAATCCTCTTTGTAGAACCTCTTTATCTCCTTGCCGAGGAGAGTCAGCTCCCGCAGCTTGAAAGAGTGATCATCGCCTTTGGCGACCAGATCGTGATGGAGGAAAACCTTGAAGACGCGCTTTCAACAATCTTCGGATTCATGACAGACTCTGCAAGTGTTCCGCGGGATTTAAATGCAACTGAGGGCGAACTGGCATCTAGCGCGCTGGAGATTTATAACCAGGCGCTAGCCGATCTCCAGGCCGGTAACTGGGAGGAGTTTGGCGAAGGCCTAAAAGACCTTGAAGAAACGCTCAAACGATTGAAAGAATCTGAAACCATTTAAACCAACATTTATTATGGAAAGAAGAGATGTCCTTGTTGATAGACTGATCTCACTGGGATATCTCAAGACGCCTGCTGTTATAAGTGCCATGCGCAGTGTGAAGCGGGAGTTTTTTCTGCCCCATGATTTTGAGCGCTATGCCTATGAAGATTCGCCTCTGCCCATCGGCGGAGAGCAGACGATTTCAGCACCGCACATGGTTGCCATAATGTGCGAGGCGGCAGAGCTGTCTAGGGGCCAACGTGTATTGGAGATCGGGGCGGGATCAGGTTATCATGCCTGCGTCACAGCACATGTTACAAAGTCAACGGTCTATTCAATTGAGCGGCTCACCGAGCTTGCCCGCAGTGCGAGAGCGAATCTCAATCGAGCAGGATGCAGAGATGTGAGGGTCATCGAGGGCGACGGCACAGAGGGCTATGAAAAAGAAGCACCCTATGACCGCATCATCGTGACGGCCGCCGCGCCATCAGTCCCGCCTCGACTTATAGACCAGCTTACACTAGGCGGAAAGCTCCTCATCCCAGTTGGCAGCAGATACTCGCAGGAGCTTTTGAGGATCACAAAAGAGGCGGAGGGTGTAAGAAGAGAAAGTCTCGGAGGCTGCGTCTTTGTGCCTCTTATTGGAAAGCACGGCTGGAAGGGTTAATCCTTTTCTTTTATTTAGTGTAAGGTTTTTATATTTGGTGGGATTAATTTGGTCTATGAAGAGAAAGATTTTCTGCTGGTTTTTGTTCGCCCTTATAGTGTTTGGAGCAGGGCTTTCATCCGCCGAGCAGACCCCTTTAACAGACATTAAAGTTCTGCTCATAACTGAAGAGCTTTTGCCAACGTCCTGGTCAACGCAAGCCGCTCAGGTTACCGGTGAATTGGGCGACCTCCAACTTTCCCAGCGCATATCCTCCCCGCAATCATCGGTAGGGATATCCTATTTCATTTATGTAGATCCGGAAAGGGCCATTTTCGACGGTTCAAACAACTTCCCCTTTGACTTCGAGACAAAGGATATAGAGGTTCCTTTAGAAACAGGCACGGTGGTCTCTGCAAAGCTTCAGAAGATTAAAAAGGACGATCCCAATGTTCAGAATGACGAAGCGAAGATGATTAGAATGTTTGCCCATTATGAGGGGTTCACCTTCATGGCTTACTCAGATAGCTGGGTGCTTTTAGAGAGTGCAGGAGACCCGGAAGGTATACTCAAAGATATCTTGAAAGCAGGTCTGGATACGGCTTCTAACTTGGACCTTGAAGAAATTGACACAACTGCGCGCGCAACGCCCACTCCATCAACCCCGCCGCCCTCCACCAGCAAATCCCCCAGTGCTACGTTGATCGCCATCGTGGTTTTGCTTGTCGCAATACCGGTAATCTGGTTTGTATTAAAGAAAAAAGAGTAGCTTTAATAAAGAGTTTGATTATTAGGGGGTCGGTCCCCCACTTTAAAGAGCAGATCGTCGGCCTTCACGAAACATTTATATAGGGTAAGTTTGAGAGGGGGATTCAAACTTGTTTTATCTCTTTTTCTAACGGAGGATATAATGATGGAAGCTGTTGAAAAAGCTGAACAATACTTAAAGGGAACAACCACAGTTGGCCTTGTATGCAGAGAGGGTGTAGTCCTTGTTACAGACAAGCGGGCGACCATGGGAAATCTGATCGCACATAAAGAAGTGGATAAGACTTTCCAAATCGATGATCATATTGGAATGACCGTAGCAGGCGCTGTTTCTGATGCTCAAACTCTTGCCAGGT
>QIDD01000107.1 GCA_003230355.1 Methanobacteriota archaeon | reverse complement strand
CCTTCCAAAGGCGGATGTTGGAATACTCACCGGCGGGATACGCGACGAGGAGCAAAAACACCTGGCAGAGGAGATGCGAAAGAACTGCGGAACAATCATCGCAATGGGTGCATGCGCAACACAGGGCGGAATACCCAGCCTGAACAACATGAACACCATGGAGGACATGCGGGAAACCGTTTTTGGCAAGATGAAAAGTACCGAGCCAAACAGCATCCCTGACGAGCAGGTCCCGGCGCCGCTTGACCGGGTGTATGCAGTGGATGAGATAATCAAAGTGGATTTGAAGATTCCTGGCTGCCCGCCTGCATCATGGCACATAGTAGAAGCGCTTAGCGCTCTTCTGGAGGGTAAGGGCTGGAGCCTGCCTGAGAAGAGTGAGTGTGACTACTGTCCGCGTGAGAGGAAGATGAAGGCCGACATCACCCTGAAGAGAAACCTTGAGCCAATCCCGGATGAAAAGCGGTGCATGCTCGAGCTTGGCTATCTCTGCCTGGGACCTGTGACGCTCGGCGGTTGCGGAGGAGCGCAGAAGACCCCGCGCTGCATCGCAGGAAACATGCCTTGCGAGGGATGCTACGGACCCATCCGCGAGGGTGCAAACCCGATGGTAGACATGATGGGCGCGCTCTCAAGCATAGGACTCGACCCAAAAGAGATTTTAGATCGGCGGGCAACTTTCAACAGATTCATTGGAGCGCACAACCATCTGAGGCCGCTCCCTGGGAGATAGGAGGTGAAGGAGGATGACTGAGATAAAAATTCAACCAGTATCAAGGATTGAAGGGCATGCGAAGGTTACGATACAGCTCGACGACGACGGTAACGTTTCTGACACCCGCGTGAACGTGGTGGAGATGAGGGGATTTGAGAAGTTCTGTGTGGGAAGGCCTGTTGAGGATCTACCCCGGATTACGCCCCGTATATGCGGTGTCTGTCCGTGGGCGCATCACCTTGCGTCGTCAAAGGCAACGGACGCCGTGTTCGGAGTGGATCCGCCAAGCGCTGCGAAAAAGATTCGCGAGCTTGCGCTTCTCAACCACTATATTGAAAGCCATATCGCTCATTTCTACTTCCTATCTGGTCCAGACTTTGTAATGGGTCCCACAACAGATTATAAGGACCGAAATGTCTTCGGAATCGTGAAGGCCAATCCTGAGCTTGCGAAAACTGTTGTAAAAATGAGGTTCATGGCTCAGACGAACTGCCAGCTCATCGGTGCAAGGGCGATTCACCCCGTTGTCTCTGTGCCTGGCGGCTGGGCAAAACCAATATCCTCGGATGAGCTCCTCCAGCTCAAGAACAACTCATCAGACCTCCTGGATTTCGCCAAGTTCTCGATTCAGAACGCAAAGGACAACATCTTCCCGGAATACATCGACGTAGTAAAGTCGCTTGCAGTCTTCGACACCTCATTTCTAGGCATGGTTGACGACGAGGGCGCGATAAACTTCTATGACGGCAAGCTTCGGATGATGAAAAAAGACGGCTCCTATAAGGAGTTTGAAGGAGCAGATTATCTCGACCACATCAGTGAGAAGGTGATGCCCTGGACCTATCTCAAATTTCCCTATGACAAGGACGATGGTGATCTTGTGATGAACGCTGACAACCCGCTCGGCGTCTTTAGGGTGAACAGTCTTGCCCGTGTGAATGTGTGTGATAAGATTTCCACGCCACTTGCAAATGAGGAGCTTAAAGTCTTCCGAGGCGAGTTCGGCAGGCCGGCGCAGCAGACATTGCTCTATCACTGGGCACGGCTTATCGAGCTGCTCTATGCGGCTGAAAAATCGATTGAACTCCTCAACGACCCTGAGATCACAAGCACTGACCTGCGAAAGAAGGTTGAACCCAGAGCGGCCCGCGGTGTTGGTGTAGTTGAGGCTGCACGAGGCACATTGTTCCATGATTATGAGACCGATGACAAGGGGATTGTGACCAATGTGAACCTGATTGTGGCGACGACAAACAACAATGCAGCGATCAACATGTCCGCCGACTTGGCGGCGAGGGCGCTCATCAAAAACGGCAAGTATGATCAGGGCGTGCTCAACATGGTGGAGATGGCGATTCGAGCACACGATCCATGCTTTAGCTGTGCAACCCACAAGCTCGACGGGCGGCTGGCTGTGAGGCTTGACATTGTGGACTCTCAGGGCCAGATAATAGACACCCTCACAAACTAGCTGGGTGTCTCTCTCCATTTTTTATTTTTCCCATCCGGTTATCTTGTGAGTGCTGTATTCGATGGAAAGGGAGATAGTTGTACTTTGGAAAAAGTGGAGTGTGATGCATATGTTGAGAGCAGAAGTGCCGATTTGCCAGAGCTGCGCCATGCCCATGGAGGATGAGCGTGATTTTAGCTCAAATGCAGACGGGTCGAAAAACCAGTTGGAGCTGGCCACGCAGAGGATGGGCATGACTAAGGACGAAGCACGGGAGATGACTTTAAACGTGCTTCCAAATCTGAAGCGTTGGCAGACTGCTACCTGAGATAGTTTTAAAACCGGATCTTCCAGACGTTCTAGTGGAATAGTATCGCCAATTTTCTGAAAGAAGCGCTGGAATGCTGAGGAAAATAGCAGGTTTTTACATAGTCCAGTCTAGTGAAGTGAAACATGCGATAATTTTTCAGTGAGAAAAGTTTACAAGAGTGATTGTATAATAAAAACTTAGAAGGTGATTAAGATGGTGGATAGCGAGAAGATGGATGATGTGTTGTTTTTGCAGCTTGTAATGGGGCTTCACGGGTCGGCGTGGATGCTGCTTGGAAAGGTTGTGAATCCAGTGACCGGTGGTGTTGAGCGAAACCTGGAGGCTGCGAAGGCGACGATTGACACACTGGCCATGTTGAAGGCAAAGACACTGGGCAATCTCTCAAAGGAAGAGGAGGCTTATCTTTCAAACATCCTGCAGCAGCTTCAGCTTAATTATGTGGATGAAGCAGATAAAAGCAAAGCGGAAAGCGTTGAAGGCGCAGAAGACAAGGAAGAAGTAAAAGAGGAAAAACCGGTCGAAGAACCGAGCACGCCAAAAGAAGAGAAAAAGAAAGACAGTCAAGCTAAAAAAGGAAAGAAAAAGGCGAAAGTTAAGCCAAAAAAGGAGTGAAAGGGGTTGGCAGCCACTGGCGGAGTATTGCCTTTTGCTTTAATAGGGGCACTTTTAATAGTAATTCTTCTCGAAAAAATTAACAGGATTGTTTCATGGAAGCGAAAACCCTAAATATTTTTTTCCCAATCAAAACTTAGTGATGTCAGTTTGCTTTAGTTGCCTGTGCTTGAAATGGCTGCGACAATCTTTTGAGAGTCCACAAGGTTCCGTTTCAGGCCGAGCTTTTTGGCTTCGATTCCAAATGCGAGTCCCATAAGTTGTGTAAAATAGAGAATTGGGAGATCGAGCTTTTCGCCCAGGTGTTTTTCAACAGCCGCTTGCTTGCCGTCCAGGTTAAAGTGACACATCGGGCAGAGCACAGCCACACAGTCAGCACCGAGATCCTTCGCCCTCTTCAAAATATCACCAGTAAGCTTCAGCGCCACCTCCTCCTTTGTCATGACAACAGCCCCGCCGCAGCACCGGGTCTTCAAGTCAAAATCCAAAACATCTGCCCCCAAACTTTTCAGGATATTGTCCATTACAGTCGGCCGCTCCGGATTTTCATATTCCATGAACTGAGGCGCCTTCACGATAAGACATCCATAATAGGGCACAACCTTCAATCCTTCAAGAGGCTTTACAACCTTTGATTTCAACTCCTCAGGCTCAAGGTCGTTTGCAAATACGTCTGCAAGATGCCTGATCCGATTCTTCCCAGAATATTCAAGGCCCTCCTCCTCTTTTAAGATGAGGTTAACAGATTCATTCAGATGTGCATCGTCTTTCAGCACATGCGCTGCTTTACGGAGCTTGTGAAAACAGGCATTACAAGGTGCCACAATATCACTTTCTGATTTTTCAGCGATTGCAAGGCTTCTAGCAGGAAGCGCAACCGATGTGGCCCTGCTCATCGTTCGAATAGCGGTTGCCCCACAGCAGTTCCAATCCTCAATCTCAAGTAGCTTTATTCCAAGGGCGCTGCACACCTCCCGCGTTGACATGTCATATTCCTTAGCTGTTGCTTCAAGCGAGCAGCCAGGAAAATATGAGTACTCCTTCATTCACCCTCAGCCTCCTTAATACGAGTCATCATCTTCGAAACCTTCTTCGGGTTTTTGATCCTGTGGGGGAGAATGGGCATCTTCCCGTGGCGAAGCATCTCAATGCCCATGGGAAGATCAGACATCACCCTGCCCAATCCGATGGAAAGCCCGTATCGCAGCCCCAACTCAGGCTCGAACAAGCGGCCGTGTTCTTCAAGTGTCTTTGCAAAGGCCATGTAGAAGTTACGCTCCTTCTTCTCAGGGCTAATCTCTTCGGTCATGGCTATTGTTTTTAGAACTGTCATGACCTCGGGGATGTTCACGCCGCCTGGGCAGCGGGTGTAACAGGTGTTGCAGAAAGAGCACACCCAGATAGTATCGCTTGAAAGTGCTTTCCCTCTCTGCCCCATCTGAAGCATT
>QIDD01000106.1 GCA_003230355.1 Methanobacteriota archaeon | reverse complement strand
TCAGCAAAGGTCGACGCACCCAAAAAATACATCGGAAAACGGGCCTATATAATCGTCCTCAAAGAATGATCAGGACTTTTGTCCCAAAGTCATATCTAACCTCCATCAAGATATATATGCCAAACTTTCAAAGAAATCATCGAGCTGGGGAGCATTATGTTTGAGCCAGCAAAAACTCATTTCCCACATAGGCCAAAGTACCAGGTTCAGCTTTGGACCCGGGCTATGAGAGCGCCATTTTTCACTGCATCCATTGTGCCCGTTTTGTTGGGAGGCAGCGTTGCATACTTTGAAGCTGGAGTCTTCGATCCTCTGAATTTCATTCTAACTGCCCTAGGCGTAGTCTCGCTCCATGCAGGAGGGAACATGTTCAACGACTACTTCGATTATAAGAGTGGTGCAGATATCTTAAACGAATCGCCCACACCTTTCAGCGGGGGAAGCAGAGTACTAGTAGACGGCCTTCTGAAACCAGGAACCATCCTGGCGGCGTCCATCATCGCAACTGTTCTTGGCCTGGCACTGGGCGGTTTTCTAGCCCTTAGGCTTGGGCCTGTTATCGTGGTTTTAGGGATCTTAGGAGTCATCTGCGGCCTCGCCTACAGTGCCCCGCCCTTTAAGCTTGCATACCGCGGGCTCGGCGAAGTTGTTGTAGCCCTTGTCTTTGGACCGCTCATCACAACGGGATCATATTATGCGCAGACAGGGAGCCTAACTCATGCACCGGTTATTGCAAGCCTGCCCATTGCAATTCTCATCGCCGCAGCCCTCTATATAAATGAGTTCCCAGACTATGAGGCAGATAAAAAGGCTGGGAAAAATCAGATCGTTGTGCAACTCGGATTGAGGCGGGCTGTCAATGGATATGCCATCCTGCTCTCTACAACCTATGTTATCATCATCCTGGGGGTTGTTTCAGGCGATATGCCCCTGCTTGCGCTTCTAGGTCTTCTCACAATACCTCAAGCGATGAAGGCCTATGGACTGCTAAAAAAACACCATAAAGACATCCCGAATCTCCTCCCCGCAAATGCATTGACGATAAAAATCCATCTCCAAACTGGGCTGCTTTTAAGCCTCGGATACATAGCATCGGCCTTATATTAACTCATTATCCGGATAGAACGGTGTGCCAGACCTGGCCCAGAGATATCCCACCGTCTCCTGGCGGAGCCTTTGTCTGAGTGTAAAATTCAAAGCCTTTTTCCCGGACATAGCAGCCGATCTCAGATACAATTGAGTGGTTGTAGGCCACTCCACCAGAAACTCCGATTGTTTTGATGTTCTTTTCACGGGCACATCTGAGCGCCAATTTTGAAAGACCCCTTGCAATTCCTTGTTGAATTGACGCAGCTATGTCCTCTTTCCTGCTGCTGGATTCGAGCAAGTCAACCGCCTGTTTGAGCATGGCCCCGGTTTCAAGGATGTGACGGCCCTCTGTCTCTGAGAATATAATCGGAAAATTGAGTTCAGGCGTCCCGCGAGCTGCAAGGGCCTCAAGCTTCATGGCAGGCTCCCCTTCATAGGTGCGCTCCCTGCAGACTCCAAGTAGCGATGCCGCTGCGTCTAAAACCCTGCCCGTGCTTGAAGTAAGGGGTGTGTTGAAACCACTGCGTAGCTGTTTTAAAACAAGGTCTAACTCGCCATTTCTAAATGCATCTCCAGTATGCCTTGTCAAAACACTTTTCAACTCCTCTTCTGAGTAGTGAGAGTGGAGTATTCCGGCAAGCATCCGGGCAGGGTAGACGGCTGCTAGGTCTCCGCCCGGCATTGGATGAGGCTCAAGCGATGCAGCTCGCTTCATCACGCCATTTTTTGCGCAGATAATCTCGCCACCCCAAACACTTCCATCCAGGCCGTATCCAGCTCCGTCGAGAGCCAGGCACACCACCTCGTCAAGATTGTTTTCAGCCATAAGCGACGAGGCATGGGCATAGTGGTGCTGAACCTCAGAGAGCGGTGCTCCAAACCTATCTGCGAGCCTTTTTCCAAGGGCGCGCGTGGCATAGCCAGGGTGCATGTCGATTACAATTCGATCAACCGATTTCGTCCATGTCAGCTTGAGAAGCCGATTTACCGCAGACTCCAGAAATTCAAGGGTCCTGAGCTTTGTCGTATCTCCGATGTACTGAGTGAGAAAGGCCCGATCCCCTTTGAGCAGGCAGCCAGTTACATTCAGCTCCGCGCCCAGGCCCAGGACCACTTCATTGCTTTCTTTTTTGAGCTGAATAGGCTCTGGAACATATCCCCGTGACCTCCGAATAAACGCCGGTCGGCCCCCTACAACCCTAATCACCGAGTCGTCCACCCGATTCAGGATTCGACAGTTGTGCACGAGACAGTAATCCGAAAAACCAGATGCAACCACCTTTTCTGCCCCTGTGAACATTGGCTCGCCAGGAAGGTTCGCACTTGTCATGACAAAGCCATCGCTATCTGTGTAATTGAACATCAGGTGGTGAAGCGCGGTGTAGGGGAGCATGATCCCGATGTTATCCAGTCCAGGGGCTACAAGCTCCGGGGCAAGGCTTTTTTTCTGAACAGCTACAATCGGCCTTCGAAGTGATGTGAGAAGCTTTTTTTCAATCTCACTGAGACTGGCAAATTTGCTGGCAGCCTCAAGGCTACGCGCCATTATTGCGAAGGGTTTTTCAGGTCTGTTGAAACGCGTTCGAAGCCGCTGGACAACAGTGTCATCGAGAGCAGATGCAAGGTGTGTTCCTCCCACGCCCATGACAGCGACGATGCTGCCTTCATCCAATTTCCCCACGGCCGCTTCAACAGGATTTATTGCATCCAATAGCTTCGAGCCATAGTAGAGGTGGTAGCTGGGTCCGCACGCGGGGCAGCAGGTGGGTACAGCGTGAAACCTGCGGTCAACCGGATCTTCATACTCCTGCTTGCACTCGCTGCACATGGGAAAGTCCGTCATCGATGTGTTCACCCGGTCATAGGGGACGGTCTCGATTATCGTGTATCTGGCTCCGCAGTCCACACACACTGTAAAGGGATAGCCGTACCGCGGATTCGAAGGGTCATTTATCTCGGCGAGGCAGGTTTCGCAGATGCACACGTCGGGCGGGAGAACCGACCCCGACCCACCGGCTGAGCTGCTCTCAACAATTTTAAAGTCAGTCCAACCCGTCTCTCCAGCAGGGGTCTTAGATATTGCGTCAATTCGTGCAAGGGGCGGCGCATCCCTCTTCAAGCCCAAAATAAAACTTGTGATTTTACTATCGCTTCCCATGGCCAGTATTTCAACGCTGTTTCCCGTGTTCTTAACATATCCATTTATGCCTATTTTTTTGGCCAGCCGATATACAAAAGGACGAAATCCAACGCCCTGAACAATTCCAGAAACCTCGATACGGGCGCCCCTCATCTAGCACACCCTAGGCACAGGATCCCCCACAGGCATCTCCATGATCTTCTTGCCGCCAATAGATGTCTCAAGGATCACCTGGCCCTGATACTCCTCTATGACCTCGCCGCATATCCGGGCATCTTTCCCCACAGGCGTTGATCTAATACCTTCGAGGATCTCTTCTGCATCCCTGGCATTTACGCCGAAGACGACCTTGCCCTCATTGGCCACGATAAATGGATCAATACCCAGCATCTCAGACGCCGAGATAACCTCATCACGAAGGGGCACATCCTCTTCACGGATCAAAATGCCCACACCAGACTTGCGTGCAAACTCATTCAACGCAGCCGCAAAACCTCCGCGCGTAGGGTCCTTCATGGCATGCACAGTTCCAGCTGAAAGCGCGGCTTCAACCATAGGCCAAACAGCTGCCACATCAGACTCAAGGGTTGTGTCAAAACCGAATCCCTCTCGAAACGACATGAGTGAAATCCCGTGGTCACCAACCGAGCCTGAAATAATTATCTTATCACCCGCCCGCAGCCCAGTGTCACGAACAAGGTTTTCCTTCTTTGTAATCCCAAGGCCGGTTGTGGTTATCACTATCCGGTCCAGCGCCCCCACCTCCATCACCTTCGTATCGCCTGCTATAAGCGACGCACCAACCTCGGCACATGATTTGTTCATGGAAACAAGTATCTGCTCTAAATCGCTGATGAGAAAACCCTCCTCAATTATGATGCTGCTCGTGAGTGCCAGGGGCTGCGCGCCCATAACGGAAACGTCATTCAGCGTCCCGCAGGCTGAGAGACGTCCGATATCACCACCAGGGAAAAATATGGGTTTAACTGTGTGACCGTCAGTTGAAACCACAACCTCATAATCGCCCACCGTCAGGCTGGCGCCGTCATCTAAATCACTCAGCCCCACAGCCCCGACTTCATCCATTTTAAAATTCTTTAAAATCGATTCCGAAAGAAGCTTGTCCATAAGCTCACCACCGGCGCCGTGCGCCATAGTTATCCGCTCTTCATTACTCAAACACAAGCCTCCTTATCCTATAGGTTAAAAAAATCAAAGCAAGTATAAAAACACCACTCATCAGTTCTTATTCAAACACTATATCCTTAATCACTATGCCCACTCCATTTATCTTCAGATTCGTGCTGTAACATGCGGGGCAGCTTGGCAGGTGATC
>QIDD01000105.1 GCA_003230355.1 Methanobacteriota archaeon | reverse complement strand
GCTTCAACGGTCTCGAGGCCGGGATGGGCGTTATTATTCTTTCCGCCCTTGGCTATATTGCTTATACGACGGGCGCTCTTCCGGCGGCGGTTGTAGCCCTCTCTTTTGTCGCATCCATGCTCGCTTTTCTCTATTATAACAGGTTTCCTTCGAATGTTTTTCCAGGTGATGTACTCACATATCCGGTTGGAGCGGCTGTTGCGATTGTTGCAATCCTGGGTAATATCGAGCGATTCGCAATAATGCTTTTTGCCCTTTATTATCTTGAGGCTTTTTTGAAGGCGCGTGGGAGGTTTAAGCCTGAGTGGACGGGTGAAGTGTTAAAAGACGGGTCCCTTGCTGTTAGGGATAAGATATTCAGCGTGCCCCACATAGCAATCAAGGTTTTGCGAAAGGTGAAGGGCTCAGCCCGCGAGCCAGAGGTTGTGCTTTTTATCGTGGGCCTTGAGGTTGTTATTGCCCTTGTTACGGTTTTGAGCTTCTAGCGAGGCGGGCGTTTCACCCGTCTTCTTACCATGTTTCCACAACTTTCGCAGATGGATGTGTGTTTCACATATTCCTGTCTGCATCCAGTGCAGATATAGGTCCAAGTGAGTTGTTTTTTGATGCCCCTTTCTGTGATTGGTCTGAATTTAATATTTAGCGCATGTGCCGTGTTTTGGACTGCGTAGTCGTCTGTTGCAAGGATCAGGGTTTCATCCTCTGATCTGAGCTGCAACGCGAGAGCAAGTGTTTCAACGTCAGCCGATGACAGAGCCTCGCTTTCACCCAGACTAGCTGTTTTTTTATTAATCTTGTCGATTGAGCCTTCATCGGGCGCAATAATTTTTAGGCCTCCTTCTTCCACGGCAATCTCAGCCTTCAACCTGGCATTAGGATTTATCAGTTCTGCAAAGGCCAGCGGCGTAATAAAATACCTGCTGTCACCGGCTAAATCTATTCCTGCGAGGACTGCGCCAGTATCTAAAACAACTGTCCTGCCCACTCTCTTCCGTTGCGTCATTGATAGAGGACATAAAGTAAGATGTAGACGAAAACACCTGTGAGAAATGAAAGCGCCCAAGTGCCGATTGTGAGTATTCCAATGATGCGATGGGTGGTTCTCTGCAAAGGTTTTGGAAAAATCCTCCGCTTTTTTACAACTGTTCGGGTGTAGCCGTAGTAGACTGTGAGCCCTGCCAGTGCAAAGGCAAGTAGAGACGCAATCCCGTGAACAATCACTGTTGGCAGGTAGACAAAGTCCTTCACACCATCTGGACCTATAAAACCGGTTGAGCCTTCGGAGACCAGGCTTTTTATCATGTAGCTTCCAACGAAGACGACGTTTAACACAAAGGCCGTGGTCATGATCTTTTGATGTTCGTCAATGCGTTTTGCAAGCACCCTGCGCCAGCCCACAATAAAGGCTCCGAGAATCACTGCTTGAAAGACTAGGCTGAAGTCCGCGAAAAACGATGCTCCAGTACCGAAAAATCCCATAACCAATATCTACCTCTTCTTTGACTCGCTGCGCAGGCTTCTGAAATCAGAAAAACCGAGCGTGCCGCCGTGGGCTGTTTCCATCTTTCTCCAGTGCACAAGAGACTTCAAATCACTGGCAATGTTTGAAAGCTTCTCCTTTTGCGCCTGCTCATCGATAAGCCCCTTTTCAGAGTAAAAAGATGAAAACCTATCCTCAATCTTCTTTAACTCCCGATCGTCAGGATACTCTTCAACTGTTTTGTCAAAAAGCCCTAGAACTCCTTTTAAACCCTGTTCATAAGATGCAAGGTCTTTTTTACCGCTAATCGACCTGCGGCTCTTATTTATAGCGCTCAAAAGCATCTTAACGCTGGATTCAAGTTTTTCCAAAATCTCCTCAACAACATAGGCACTTGCTTCAGTCACAATATCACCTTCTACTGTAGATATACTAATTCCTCGGTTGGGCCCACATCATATTTCCGCTCCCAACTCTCATAATACTTCTTAACGTCACGGGTAACGCTGGGCTTGACCTTTTCCAGAGCCTTTTCAAAGTGTTTCAAGGCCACTTTCTTCGAGTGCATATGCCCGCCTTTATCCTGGGTTTCCTTCAGCGCAATCATTGCAGCTTCGCGGCACAGGGCTTCAATGTCAGCACCCACCCAATCAACTGTTTTTTTGGCAAGGCTTTTCATGTCCACATCCTTTGATAGAGGCATGTTCTTTGTGTGTATCCGAAATATCTCCAGTCGCGCTGCCAAATCAGGTACGTGAATCAGCAGGAGCTTATCAAACCTGCCCGGACGCAGCAGGCCAGGGTCAATGAGATCCGGCCGATTAGTCGCGCCAATAACAACCACGCCATAAAGCTCTTCTAAACCATCAAGCTCAGTGAGTATCTGGTTTACCATGCGCTCGCCCACCTTTGACCCTGACTCTTCGCTCCGCCTAGATCCTATGGCGTCGATTTCGTCGAAGAAGATGATGCACGGCGCGGCCTGACGTGCCTTTTTAAAAATCTCGCGAACCGCTTTTTCACTCTCACCCACCCACTTGCTCAAAACCTCAGGTCCCTTGATTGAGATGAAATTCGCCTCAGTCTCATTGGCAACAGCCTTTGCTAGAAGTGTTTTACCTGTCCCAGGCGGGCCGTAGAGAAGTATGCCCTTCGGCGGTTTGATGCCCATCTCTTCAAAGACCTTAGGCTGTTTGATAGGCCATTCAACCACTTCTCGAAGTGTCTCCTTAATATCTGGCAGGCCGCCAACATCATCCCATGAGATGTCAGGAACCTCGACAAAGACCTCCCTTAGCGCCGAGGGTTCAACAATCTTCAGGGCGTCGAGAAAATCGCTTTTCGTCACTTCAAGCTTCTCCAACACTTCAGGCGGGATAGCCTCTTCTTCAAGGTTGATTCTTGGAAGCATTCTTCGAAGCGCGTACATGGCCGCCTCTTTCACAAGGGCCTCGATATCTGCGCCCACAAAGCCATGGGTTACGTCGCCCAACTCATTTAGAAAGCTGTCCATCAAAGTCCGGTGGATATCTGATCTGTCTTCTTCGGAAAAACCTTCGATTACGCTGTGGGTGTCGCCGTCCTTTTTCGTTGATAGCAACTCCAGCTGCCGGGATCTTTTGTCGATTTCGCCTTCAAGCTTCAAAATAAGTTCATCGATTTTTAAGGTGACTTCAGCCGAATCAAAGACTCCTTTACCTGTCTGCATTTGATTTCCCAATATGCGTGTGATCTCATCCTGCTCAAACCTTGGCAGAGATTCTAAGAATGATTCAACGTCAGAAAGATATTCAGCGCTCTGGATATGGGATCTCACCTCGCCAAGCCTTTCGATTTTGCCGGCTGTCACCTTGTTCCAGGCGCTGAGGCTGTGTTTGATCATTCCTGGCTCAGACTCAGGAAATATTGGCATCCCCCTGGTGTGAACCTGTAGAATTTCGTTGCGCCCGTTTTTATTCGGAACTCCGATAACGATTTCACGGTCAAATCTGCCGGGCCGCCTGAGCGCGGAATCCAAGGCGTTCGGCCTGTTTGTAGCGCCTATAACGATTATCTTGCCCCTGCCCTTAAGCCCGTCCATAAGAGCCAAGAGCTGCGCAACCACCCGGCGTTCAACCTCTCCTGTCACCTCCTCTCGCTTCGGGGCGATGGCATCGATCTCATCGATAAAAATAATGGACGGTGCGTTCTCCTCAGCCTCCTGAAACATCTTTCGCAGGTTCTCCTCAGATTCGCCGTAGAACTTGCTCATAATCTCAGGGCCGTTGAGAGAGATGAAATAGGCGTTTGTCTCATTTGCAACAGCCTTCGCAATCAAGGTCTTGCCTGTGCCAGGCGGACCATGCAAGAGCACTCCCTTAGGCGCCTCAATGCCCAGTTTTTCAAACAGCTCCGGGTGCTTTAAGGGAAGCTCGATCATCTCACGGATGCGCTCGATCTGATCTCCCAGCCCGCCGATATCCTCGTAGGTGACACTGGATGTGGCAAACTTTTCAACCTCGCTAGGCTTTTCCTTTACAACCACATTCGTATGCGACGTTATCTGCACAATCCCGCCGGGCGTGGTCTGCTCCACAAAAAAGGGAAGTGTCGTCCCCAAAACCCCCACTATAATCTTGTCGCCCTTGACAACCGGCCGCCCCAAAAGCCTGCGGTTGATGAAATCGCCAAAACCAGCTGAAAACCTGATCGGCTGAGCAGGGGATATGACAACCTTTTTCGCCTCGCTCACACGAGCATTTCGAATGATAACCTTATCACCCAGTGAAACCATGGTGTTTTGCCTGAGAATTCCGTCCATTCGCACAATTCCAAGCCCCTCATCCTCGGCATACGCCCTCCACACAATAGCACCTGTTGACTTTTTACCGGCAATCTCCACAAAGTCTCCGGCAGCGATTTTGAGCTTGTTTCTTGTAGCAGTGTCAAGCCTGACAACACCCCTTCCTACATCGTTTTTCAAAGCCTCAGTTACCTTAAGCTCAATATCCATATTAAATAATCAAGGGTGTGAGATAAAAACTTTGCTATCTCATCCCTCTCCGCTCATGGGTGGAAGAGCTGCTGAGGAGACCTTTTCACGGGAAGTCCTGAACCGTT
>QIDD01000104.1 GCA_003230355.1 Methanobacteriota archaeon | reverse complement strand
ATCAACTCCGGCGCGTCTGCACGGGATGGGCTGAAAAAGGTCCTTGCATCAAAGAGAGGCGGACTTGTTTTGGTGGATCGGGAAAACCGCATCAAAGGCATTGTTACAGAACGGGATTTCATCGGGGTCGCGCTTGAGGAGGCCGGCACAAAGAAAGTGGCTGATTTCATGACATCCAATGTGGTTTCTGCAACACCTGGTACAACCCTTGGCGACGCGGCAAAGATAATGGTTCGAAACAGCTTTCGCCGGCTTCCAATCGTTTCAGAAGGCCGGCTTGTGGGCATAGTCACAACGCGAACAATCATCAATTTTATCGGGCAGAACGGCGCCTTTGAAAAGCTTGTTAAAAACGACATAACTGAGATTCTTAAAACACGGGTTAGCGAGGTTATGGCTCATAGCGCGGCAACTGTTGAGCGAAGCGCTGAACTTAAGGATGCTATTGAGCTTATAATTTCAACAGGCAGCGGGACAGTCTGCGTTGTTGAAGGCAGCCATCTGGCAGCCATCCTTACAGAGCGCGACGTTGCCCGCAGCATCACATTATAGCATGTTTTTATGGCCACGCAACCAGATATTGTTACAATCGGGCACACGAGCATAGACCACGTTGAGGTCGGTGGCGAGGTCAAAAAGCAGCTCGGCGGAGCAGCAGTCTATTCGGCTATGGCTGCCAAAGTCTTTGCTAGAACAGGTGTGGTATCCAGGGTGGGACGCGACTTTCCGCCTTCTTTTCTCAAAATCCTCACAGAGGCAAACATCAGCACCACAGGCATCAGAAAACTAGAGGGTAAAAGCACTTTTTTCGAAATCGAATACGACGGCGATGGCGCCGCGCACTACAAGGATTTCAAGCTCAACGCAGGCAGAAACATCGGTGCAACAGACATTCCACGCTCTTTTCTCAAGGCCAGGGGATTTCACATCGCGCCCATGAATCCGGGTAAACAAAGGCGAATCGTGGATTTTCTGCGTGAAAATTCCTTTGCCATTGTTTCGCTCAACACCTACATGGGCTATGCGGAGAAATACAAAAAAGCCCTCATCGAGCTCATGGAGTTGGTGGATATTTTCACGATAAACGATGACGAAGCGATAAAGCTTATGGACGCGCGAAACCTTGAAGGGGCGCTTAGAAAACTCAAGAAAACAGAGCATAACCTGGTAATCGTCACCCTGGGCGTTTTTGGCAGCGTTGTGGTTTCAAAATCTGAGATAAACTTCTTCCCAGGCGTGTATCAGGAAAGTCCTGTTGACTTTACTGGCTGCGGCGACAGTTTCGCAGGTTCCTATCTAGCATCCTACATTAAAACAGGCGACGCCTACAAGGCAGCTAACATCGCAAACGGCGTGGCAAGCCTGAATGCGACTGACTGGAACTTCCAACCACTAAAACCCAGGGAATTCAAAAGCATCGAAGCCTTCCAGCTCTTCATTGCAAGCCGCCAGCGCAGGCTGAAAAAGAAGCAGAAGATGCTGGAATCATTTGATATCTAGGCTATGGGGGGGACGTGAAAGATTCAGATAACTCGGCTCTGAAAAAGGCTGTTTTGCATTTTCGGTCTAAGCGTTCCTTTGAGATGTCTCTCTTTGCAACGGGGAGATGTTTGACGATGGAGCTAAAAGGTTTCAGATTAGATTATTGGGAGAGGACCACATCTCGTTTAATCTCTGGGTTAGTAGACTTGAATCGAAATCCATAACAATTATAACTTTGACCCTGGAGTATTGAGCTATGAAGGCGCGGGCATGGATTCAGGCGTTTCGGCTTAAATTTCTGCCGCAGGGTGTTATGCCGGTTCTCATTGGAACAGCGGCTGCCTACAGTGCAAAAGGCGTTTTTCACATGGACCTATTTCTGCTCTCATTTTTTGGAATGATGCTTGTCCAGTTCGGCCTCACAATGCTTGACGACTGGCACGACTACATGCGCGGCACAGACACCACAGCGACAGATGTGAAAAACCCCTACAGCGGCGGAAGCGGCGTGCTTGTAGATGGGAGTATCACGCCCAGGGAGATGATAACCGTTGTTGCATTGTTCTACCTCATCGCAGCTGGAATCGGGCTATATCTCACAGCAGTTCGTGGTGTTGAAATCTTCTATATTATGCTAGCGGGATTTTTCATCTCCATCTTCTACTCACTCAAGCCCTTTCAGTTCGCATACCGCGGCGCCGGCGAGTTCATGATGCTTCTTGGATATGGCCCGATTATCACTCTTGGTGCGTATTTTGTGCAGGCACAGGATCTCAGTCTTCAGGCGGCTCTCGCGGGGTTTCTTCCAGGCATGCTTATGTGGACGATGATAATTGTAAACGAGATACCTGACTATGAGGGGGACAAGGTGGCGGGGAAGCGAAATCTCGTTGTCAGGTTTGGACGCGAGGCAGGCGTTCGGCTTTTTGCAGGAGGGCTTGCAGCGGTCTATCTCTTCATAGGAGCGGCTGCTGCTTTAGGTGTCTTTCCAGCAGGCACGGTTCTCGCGCTTCTTTCCATGCCCTTTGCAGGCCGGGCGATGGGACATTTGAAAGAGCATTATATGGGTCGTCTTGAGGTTGCAGCTGCGAATCGTGAGATGGTGAAGGTATATTCAGCGGCAACGCTTTTATTTACAATTGGATTTTTGATTTGAGGTGAATTAGTATATGAAATTTGAAGAGAAGAACAGGATGAGCCGCCGGGGTCTGGCGCGGTTTTTCAAGGGGCTGTCTGAGCTTGTGGAGAAGGATGAGCTTGAGGTTGGGGCCGGGCGGATTCGGCTGGGCGACTCTGTAGATGTTGAGGTGGAGTATAAGGAGAAGAAGGGCAGGGCCAAGTTTGAAATTGAGGTGAAATGGCAGCTAAGTGGAGGCGATGAAACTATGGATGGCAGCGGTGAAAAAGAGAGGGTGAATGATAGAACGGGTGAATCGATTAGCGAGGTCAAGCAGGAGATGAAAAAATCATTTAACGCGCTTCGAAAAACAGTTGAAGCCTGCAGTCTGCCCTCAACTGTGGATGTCGGGGAATTAGTTGAAATAAACAAGGCTTTTGTTGTGCTTGCACGAGACGAGGAGGTGTACACGCGTGACTTGGAGGAGTTCACATCACTTGTAGCGAAATTCAAAGATGCAGTGGAATCAGGAAATCTCGATGAAAGTCAAAACTTGATAGGCGAGATGCGCGCGGCCAAGAAAAGGTGCCACAAAACATATCGATGGAAAGAATAGTGTATGGTCAATTCAAGCGGATTTAAGAAAATTCTTGTAATGATTGTATTCTTGATTGTTGCGTCAGGATGCATTTCCAATTTTAACTCTGACAACATTAATAATAGCGGGGACTATTTGGCTCTCGGGGACGAGTTTTATGAACAGATGGACTTTGATAAAGCACTTCTATATTATGATAGGGCAGTTACGCTTGAGGATAATAATTCTGAGGCATGGTTTTCTAAGGGAGCTGCACTGGCTGAGCTTGGAGAGAATGAGGAGGCGCTCAAGGCTTATGATAGAAGTCTGCAAATCAATGAGAGTGACTATAGAGTTTGGAGTTACAGGGGGGTTGCATTACATCGTTTGGGAAGAATTGATGATGCCTTTGAATCCCAAGATAAAGCATTAGAATATAATCCGCGATATTGGAACGCACTTCATAACAAGGGCACTTTATTAATCAATGTGGGGAGATATGAGGAAGCCCTAGAGTACTATGATAAAGCAATAGAATATAATAACGATAGCGCTTTCACCCTGTTTGCTAAAGGAAGATTATTTATCAAATTACATAGCTACAAAACAGCTTTGAAACCACTTCAAGCTGCCCTAATCATACAAGAGAAGAAAGAAAATTGGAATGAACCGGACAGAAGACTGACAAGCGCAATACACTCAAGTATAGGGGGGGCTCAATACAAACTAGACGATTATGAAAATGCAATCGAATCCTTTAGAAAAGCTCTTGAAATTTCCCCTGATAATGAGGAAGCCATTGAATGGATGAAGAGGATTGACGACACTTCCCGTTAACAATCAGATTATCAAATGTTTTCATGTCACCAGTTTATCGAGCTGATCTGTTTCAACCGCGTTTTTGATCTCCAGCGCGATTCTTTTTCCCATGCTCATGTTGTCGCCGTACATGAGGTAGCTGTAGGGCGAGCCCTGAATATAGGGGTTGGTTCCGGCCACGATTCTCGCTGATATCTCGAAAACCTTAACCTGCAGATTGTCAGTAACCATGGCTTCCAGGCAGAAGGCTCCCGTCATTCCAGGTGGACAAATATCTTTCGAAACTTTAACAACGCTGTCACCCATTTTAAAGAGCTTATCAAGTAGAGATTCTCTCACCACAAGCGGGAAGTTTCCTGCCACCACATAGCTTGGAACAAACCTTGGCGCGCCATAGAGTTCTATCTGATCTATTGCTGAAATCCGTGTGAGGCCGTCGATGTTGGATTCATATCTCTTGTCCATGCCAAAGAGCTCAACCTCATCATTAAGCGGCGAGTAGAAATATGATACATACATGTTGACTCCAGATATGTACTCCTGGATGGTTACGTTATCAATATCATTTTGGGATACTTTTCCTTCTTTGAGGAGTTTTTCAGTTCTCTTTTGAAAGGACTTATTGCTTCGAGCCAGGAAATAATCTCTCCC
>QIDD01000103.1 GCA_003230355.1 Methanobacteriota archaeon | reverse complement strand
TGGAGTGCCCACCATAGCTCACCCTCATCCCTGCTCCGGGTTTCCCGGGGGAGCGACGGCGGGCATCCCTGCAAAATCCCACACCGGTTCTGCCCAGATCAGGGCTTTCTTTGATACTTCCCGGCCCGATCCTCACTCCCAGAACCAGGCATGGAACAACCGGAAACCGACGAAAGATCATGAGAGGGCAGGCTTCATCAGATCCCATAATGAAAATCGGGAACAGTATGATAAACTTGGATACGAAACAAAATCGGAAAAGAAGAAGGACGAGCGCCGAGCCATTGAGAAAACACTCGTCGATGCCGGCTATCTCATCATAAAACGGAGGCGAATTAGTCCGAGGTTTACGTAGAAAAAGAAACTAACTTAACGTGAACGGTACAGCCAGGATGTCATGGCCTTCTGCTGGACGGGGGACAAAAATATCAACACACTTCTTTTACAGTGTATGAATAAGGGGTTAAGAATCTGTAAAGATGACAATGCGCTCACATTTGAAAACACAACCGTGGAAAAAGTTATTAAGGTACTTCAAACTTTGGTCAAAGAAGGGTCATGTGATACAATTCAACTAGCCGGTATTATTCACAATAAGGAGGTAGAAAAATATGATCCACACTTGGATGAAGATCTACTAAATCATAACTATGCATCAAAATATCTCGATTCCAACGGGGCATGGTGTTTAGCAAAGCACTTAGCTGAATTGTAATAGTAATGCTGCACATGAAAACTAAAAGTTGTAAGTTAAATCAGCAGTTTAAGTATTGTATTAGCATGCCTTAATGCATAACAGGATTTCCATACACATTAGAAATTTGGTTTAAATATTATTAACAAAACTTCAACTGATCCGGGAAAGTGTCTTATAGTTTAAACTATAAGTGTTCTTAAGGCTTGATTGCACATACTGCACCTGCGAATAACTAATCCATAGGTCCTTCAATGGGGGGTCGGAAATGAATCGTCATGAAATGCAAGAGGAAATATCCTTTAAGGTTCCTTCACTTCTTGAGCAGTGGAGGGACCAGTGGGCTGAAGCGGAGAAGTTGAGGAAAAAGTTCATCGGCGATTTCTCAATTGAAAAGACAAAGAATTTAACTCTTGATGACTATGTAATCGGAAAAGGCCGAGAAAATCGTTCTTTTTGCTACAGGATTGAAAGGGAATTAGATTTCCTTGGAAGGATTTTAGGAGCACCTGCTGCCAAATTTGGAATATGGTATGGGAAAAAAGGCAGTGATAGAGAACAAAAATATAGGTACGTCAAAAAATTTGGAAATACACATCAGGAAGCGTTCCAGAATGTTAGGAAAGAAATTGTTAAGCTATTGGAGTCAGCCAACGACAACGATTGGGAAATGCTTTTGAAAAACAAACTTTCCCCGATGTTTAAAGGGAAGATCCTTTTTGTATACTATCCGGACAGGTTTCTTAATGTTTTCTCATCGGATCACTTGATGAACTTCATAACAGAATTGAATCTTGTATCTTTGTCAACGAAAGAGTTGGATATGCAAAAGGCTATTGTGGAATATAGAGAAACCTGGCCGGAACTATTAGAGCACAAGATGTATCTATGGAGCGCTCTATTATATGACATATGTGGACATCCATCAAAAGATAAGGAAAACAGAACACCTCCATTTCAAAATGTTGTAAAAAAGGCTGTGTTCATTGATCAATTGCCCATAGGTAGTACTGATATTGCAGGCGGACGGACACCAGCATCTGGTAGAAAAAAACCTGACTATGAAAAAAGAAGCAGACAGAACAAAAAGATTGGCGACAGGGGCGAAGTTTTAGTTTTTGAGAGGGAAAAGATAAGGCTTACTGAATCAGGCAGATTAGATCTGTCTAGATCAGTTAAGCACGTTTCACAAACTGATGACCGAGCAGGTTATGACATTCTCTCTTTCGATGAGGACGGATCAGAGCGTCCAATAGAGGTAAAATCCACTACTTCAAGCACACTTGATAGGGGTTTTTATCTAACTGCAAATGAACTGGAAAAAACTAGCCAACTAAGCAACTATCATATTTATTTTGTTTTCTCAGCACTTAGTGAAGCCCCAAAGATTTATCGGCACAAAAATCCTAATTTTGACGAGGGGGAACCTTTACACTGAATCCTATTCAATATCTGGTGAAAGTTACCCAAAACACCTTATAAGGAGATGGTGTTTATATGACCATCCACTTTCTTCTCACCCCTGACAGTTGCTCGGCTCGTAGGCTGCGCCGCTTAGTTGCTGAACAGGAGGCCCACACTGAAGTTGTAGTAGGTACTTGGTCAGGACTGGTAGCACTTGCTGCCGAATCTTATATGGTACCCAGTAAAGAAGGTGTCTGGGAGGAGAACGTTGGCCGTACAATCCAGAACATGCCGGATATGTTCTGGTCGAGCAGTTTGGAGGTGGCCGAGTCTGAGACTATCCGGGTAGTGACAACCTCTCTCAGGATGCTGTTGGAGGGGATCACTCCCGGTATTGATTTGTCCAAAGCAGGCACCAGTTCGTGTAGTGATAGAGCTGACCGGCATTACCACGATTTCGTCAAGCTTCACAAAGAAATTCAAAAAGCCCTTCCAGATAATTTGACTGTGATCCAAAGTATTCTCGAACAATCTGCCGATTATGTGCTTCGCCTTGTCCATGTTTACTATCTTGATGGGCTTCCTCGTTTAAACCCTTGGCAGTTGGCTTTGGTGGAGAAGCTCAACGGTGACTGCATTGACTCACCCGATCCTGCACTAGAAAATATCCTGCATGAGATAATTCCAGCTATAGATATGAGAAATCCTGTAAATGCCACTGAGGTCATAGCCAGCAGGCTTTTCGATCCGGACAGCGCCCCTGTGTCTCTTGACCAATCAGTACAGTGGCTCGGTGTACGGGACTATCTTGAAGAAGCAGAGGTTGCGTGTGGCATTATCCAGGAGAAGCTCAAGTCGGATCCGAGCTTTGCATGGAGGGACTTTTCGCTGCTGGTTCCCGCGGATAATGCTTACACTTGGGCTATCCGTGAGGTTTTCAGTAAAGCAGGGCTGCCCCTTTCCGGTTTGCCGGACGAGGCCCGTGTCCAGGACCTGGGACGGGAGGCAATCCTCTATTTCATTCTTTGCCGCAGAAGACCAGCTCCCAACATGGCTCTTGCGGCACTGGTCACTTCTCCACTGATGCCATGGCCAGGAGCTGTGGGGCATCAGATAGCCCAGGAAATCATGGGCGGACACTATGACTTCGAGTTCACGGAGCAGGCAGACAAAGCCTGGAAAAGGGTATGGCAACTAATCAGAAAATCCGAGGAAAAACCGGCAAAACTCAAGATGGCCATCAAGGAGTTTGCCTCGTTATTGAATGCCGATGATGAGGTAGCGGACCACAACGCACGCGCTCGAGGGATCGCTGAGGCTGCTGGTTTAGTACTGCAAAGCGCAAAGGTTGTTCCTTGGGATGAACTCCTGGCAACAGTCTCCCCTGAAAACCTCTCAGCTTCAGGAGAGGTGGAAACGACACAGGAGGGCATCGCTGTCTTCACGGAGCACAATGAGCCGTGGCGCAAAACGAAACGTCTCTTGGTCCTCGGCTTTAATGAGGGCCGTTACCCCGCTGCTCCAGCTCGCTCACCGGTTTTCTTCGATGAGGACATCACCGTCCTGAAAGCTGAGTCCGGATTGGATATTCAAACGCAGGTAGACATACTCCAGGAGCGCCGAGGGCTTTTCAAAAGGCAGCTTTCAAGCGCCGAGGAGATTGTTTTCCTTGTTCCCAGGAAAGACGGTCTTGGCGGTAATCTGACCCCTTCCCAGTCTCTTCCGTTCATGGCCCGTCTCTTTGAAGATGTCGATGAACCTGGAAAATTGATTCATGATCTAGAAAAAGACACTGACAGAGAGAAAATAGTTGGAATCGCTACAGCTGCCGAAGGCCTGCCAGTTATGCCACGTGTAAAGGATGTGTCCAACCTGCAGCTGGGTTTTGACCTCGTGATGCTACGGACAGACAAAGAGGGAGCTGCCAGACCCCAATCACCCAGCAGACTCGGCACGCTCATGACCAGCCCCTTTGCGTGGGTTCTTGGGAGCGTAGGCATTACGGCCAGGGATTGGGAACCTGAAGAGCTCAGTGTTGCCGAGAAGGGGACTCTTGCCCATGACGTGTTCGAGCATCTTTTTGCTGCCGGCAAAAATCTTCCAAGTGAAAAGCGGATCGAAACCAGTGTCAACCGGCTTCTGAACGAGTCAATTATACGTATATGCCCCTATATGTTGGCGCCAGAGTGGATCACCGAACGGAAAAACCTCGAGGGAGAAATCATCACAGCAGCTTTGGCCTGGAGGCGGCTCCTCAAGGTAGCGAAAGCTAAGGTGGTTGAAGTAGAACCATGGATCAGGGGGAGTTTTGATGGGCTCCCCATCCACGGCAAGGCGGACGCTATCCTTTCACTGGACGGTGGCAATATACTGGTCGTGGATTACAATAGTGGTGCCCGACGGGAACAGATGCGCAAGGGCTACGACAGCCAAACCTCACTCTATCGAACGATGCTCCAGACCGGTGTCCAGGATGAAAGGCTCGCCGAGGTGCTTTCAAATAATCCCGAGGTTGGGGTTCTCTACTATCTGCTCAATGACCAGACAGCTCTTACAGACACCTCCGGCTGGCTGGGCAGCCAGGTGGCCGGTGTCGAGGAGATGGGTGAGGATATTTCGATCAACGCCATCGCTCTGATCAAGGAACGTCTGGCGGAGGTCAGGAAAGGGTACGTGAGACTCAACACGACTGAGGATGAGAAGTTATTCAAAAGAACTGCAGGTGTGACTATCTATGCCTTGGATGACAGCCCGCTAATCAGACTTTTCATGCGTGAGGAGGATGAGTGATGTCGCTGCCTACTCTCACCATCATCCCTGCGGGTGCTGGATCAGGTAAAACATATACCATCCAGAAGAAGCTTTCCGAGTGGGTGAGCAAGGGTCTCGTGTCCCCGGAGCGGATAGTAGCAGTGACCTTTACTGAAGCTGCTGCCGCCGAGCTTCGTGAACGAATCCGCTCTGAGTTGACCAGTGCCGGTCGTATTGAGGATGCCCTGAAACTGGATCAGGCCTACATCTCCACAATACATGGATTTGGGTTGAGGCTCTTGACGGAGTTCGCTTTCGACGCTGGAATCTCGCCAGAGCTGAGGCTTCTAAACGAGGCCGAAGAGGATGTCCTCATGCGCAGGTCGCTGGCCGCAACGGACAAGGCAGATACCGTACTGATGCAGTTAGGTACTTTTGGATACCGCTACGACTTTAGCTCAGAGGCAACTGCCGAAGACCAGTTCAGGGGAAGGGTAATGGGCCTGATCCGCAAGCTCCGCTCTATCGCCAGGCTTGAACCAGATGATAATATCCTGCCGCATGCTTTAGAGAGGGTCAGGAAATTATACGGTGAAACGAGCACTGCTGCCCATCTTGAAAAGAGGTTGAAGAGTTCAGTTGATGCGCTATTGAAACAGTTTCCCGGTTCCCTGGCGGATATTTATCCAAATAACCAGGCAGCCAGTAAAACTCTCCGAAAGAATTACCGTGACCTCAAAAGTGCTGAAAAGGAGATAGACCTAACTGAGGATTGGAGCCTGTGGCAGAGACTAAGAGATCTTCGGATAAGCAAAAGGGGCTCTCAGCTCCCTGATGGATATGATGATTTGGCCGCAAAGGTTACCGAAGCTCTTGTTCACGTAGAGGCCCTGATGGCGGCCAGTCAGGATTCCCTTGCCAGGTACGCCCAACACAAGAAAGACAAAGGGCTTATTGATTACACTGACATGCTGGCGCTTTCCAACCAAATGATAACCGGAAACGACGGGGTATTAAATGTTTTAAAAAATCGTGTTGATTGTGTCGTGATCGACGAATTTCAGGACACCAATCCAATTCAGTTTTCCCTGTTGTGGGCGCTATTCGATGCAGATGTGCCAGTTTTCATCGTGGGTGACCTGAAACAGTCCATCATGGGCTTCCAGGAGGCCGATTCCAGGCTTCTTGATGGTCTCCAGAAAGAGTATCCGGATAAATGTGAGCCTCTGGATAAAAACTGGCGTTCGTCAGAAGGGCTCATGGAGTGGCTCAACTGTATCGGGTCCGGCCTATTCGGAGACGGCTACGTATATCTTGAACCACAGAAAAAGTATGTCTCCAATCTGTCTCCAATAGAGGTGATCGAGTATCCAGAAAGCCCGAGGAGCCAGACAGTATCTGCCCAGCACGCAGCGGTGCGAGCCAAGACGATTTTAGAGGGCGGTTCAGAAGTCTTTGACAAGGACCTGAAAACTCATCGGCCGTTGCGGGGGGGCGATATCGCAGTGCTGTGCCCCACCAACGCACAGGTGGCGAGGTTTGCAGACGCGTTCCGCCAGATGGGGATTCTGACCCGCATCGAGGAGGATGGGTGGTTTGAATCCCGTATCGTACAGATCGTGATTCACGCATTGAGCTTTGTCGCAGATCCGTCAGACAGGCATGCGGCTCTTTACCTTGCAGTCACTGAACTAGGATCCCACAACCTCAATGATGCCCTCGCGAAACTCCTCGACGGAAAAGACCTGGACGACACTGTGGTCACAAGCATAAAGGCTGTGGCTGGGGGTTCACAGGACCGCACGGTAGAAACTGTCTTGCATCAGATTATCGTAGCCCTTGATCTGTATGGTGTGATCTCAATGTGGCCAGATGCATCCCAAGCGAGAGCCGATCTTGTCAGGCTCCAAACGGAAGCAACGGATTTCCTGAGGGCGAACCGGGAGGCACTGGCCAGCGGAGGGTATTACGGGTCAAATGCTAAAAGTTTTCTCGCATGGCTCAAAGGGAAAATGGAACTAAGGGACAGAAACCGAAAACCGGCAGCTCAGATTGCAGACGAGGATGCAGTCAGAGTCATGACCTGGCACAAGTCGAAAGGCCTCGAGTGGCCAGTGGTGTTTGTGTGTGGCCTGGACAGAAAAATCGGGGGTCGTTTGCTTGACCTGGATGTGGTCTATGAAGATTTCAGCGACCTTTCCAGGGTCCTGGAGGAAGCCCGTATCGAGATCTACCCGGAGTTCGCTGCACCGGAAACCAAAGAGGCTTTTCTGGAGCCCCTAAATGAGCGGGAGGAAGCAGAGGCCCTCAACGAGCTTTATGTGGCCCTGACCAGAGCACGGGAAAAAGTCGTACTAGAATGGCCGGTTTATCTGGATGCTAAGGATTCGACGACCTACTACTCCATCCTGTCGAAAAAGGCAGGCATTGAGGTTGTCGGGAACAGGATGAAGACAGGCGATGCGGAGTTCGACTGCAGAGTAAACGCCGGAGCGAAAGACAGCCCGCCAGAAGCCGAAGAGGAAATCGGAGACTTGTCGTCAGATCTTCCAGTTTATGGTAGGCGTGCCGTTGTTCACGGTGATTTGCCGGAAGGCCTAACTCCCGACTCCATTTCACCATCGGACCAGCACGACGAAACTTGCACCGCTTCTGGAGATACGGTAATTCACGAATACGGGCAGCCTCTCACCTTGGAGTTGAACCTTTCCGCTGTCGACAGAGGAACTTTCCTGCATCGCTGCTTTGAAATAGCCTCTGCGGCCCATGAAAGGATGAAGCGAATTCCTGGGGCAACCGGTGCGGAGATCACCGAGCAGCAGCTTGAGGCCATCTACATGAGTATCGCCGCCTTTGATCAATGGCTGGATGAAACACTCACCCCAAGTCAGATCAAGAAAGAGGTTCCCATCCTGGCCCTCAATGACACCGGAAGCGTTGTGTCTGGATACGTGGACCTTCTCGTGGAAACTGAGAGAGGGTACTGGATCATCGACCACAAGTCCGATGTGACCGAGGACTTGGAGAAACGTTTCGCATACTACCTGCCCCAGCTGTCCTGTTACGCTGAGGCTGTGAGGAAGGCCTATCAGGACAAGCCGGTTCTGGGTGTGGGGGTGAACTGGATTACCTATGGAACGGTGACGATTTCGAAGTTCTAAAGAGGGAATGGAAACCGCAATGAGAGTAGATGTCAAAGACAAACATTTCAATTCAGTTTTTACAATTTTGAAGGACAAAATCGAAACCCGTGGATCAAGCAAAGCACTAACAATCAAAGGCAATCAGATTCGGGAGGGGGGTGGAAGGGTTCTCTACGAGATACGAAAAGACCGCATTGAAGACCGTACAGACAGGAAGACATACTGGCTTAAAAGTTCTCCTGCATCAAGTTCCATTGAGGGTAAATCTCTGAACTTTTATTATAGCGGCAAGAGAATCCGAACCAGCAAAGGCGACATGCTCGTTCTTTCGGATGAGGTGGATTTAGGTCTTGCAGCGGTTGTGGCACTGGAATATGTCACTGGACGTGCTTTTGAAAGAGGGCTTTCAGACCTCGAGAAGTTGGGGATCCTTCTCGGGGGTGCTGAGATGATTCTCGCACTTGAAAAGGATGGCCTCGGATTGAAGAATCTGGGGCGATTCGGATTCTACAACAGTCTCAGCCCGCAGGCTCAAAACAAGCTCCTTCTTGCTCTGGGCACCAAGTTCGCAATTCAGAGGGGACTGTCTTTGAGAAAGGTCATGAAGCTTGTAGCCTTCAACACCCTGGAGAAGGAGACGCAAAAAGTTCTCGTTAAAGCTTATTCAGGATATAGATTCTTAAAAAGAGGGAATTTCTCCTTTCTCGGAAAAGCCCTTATCGCTAGCAGTTTTGACGAAATGACAATGAATCGTTTTGTCAAGTTTTATGCGGCGAAAGAATATTTTGAAGACAAGGGAGTTCTGAGCGAACCGGAACCTGAAGTTAGTCAAGTGCCTGAACCCAAGGAATTTGGTAAGAGAGGTGGCCCGGATAAACCTGAAACTAAAGTTCGTAAAGCACCTGAACCCTCTGATTTTAGTGGCCAACGCGCATTGGCAGCCTCGTTGAGGAAAGAGCATAGACCAAGCACACCTATTCATTCAGCACCTAAAGCAAAAAAAGGAACCAGTAAAATAATCAAATACGGTGGCACATTTTTACTGTTCTGTTTTATTCTTGCTTTTGTAGGATCGTTATCGAATACCTCACAGATGAATTCAATGCAAATTATTGCAATTGAAAGAACATGGCTAAAAGTAAGGACCGATGGTGAAACTATTTATGAGGGTACAATGAATCCGGGTCAGAAAATGGACCTTAGCAGTGATGAAGCCTTTCATCTTTGGTTGGGCAACGCAGGTGGCGTCAAATTTGTCCTTAATGGCAGGGAAATCCAACCACTGGGTAGAAGTGGTCAGGTATTGAGAGATTATATCCTGAGTGAATAAGCATCAATATTTTCACTGTTATGTTGAAGCAAAATTACTAAAAAAGTTTCAAAGGTATATAGTCCGATCAGGTGAGCGTATGCGTATGCCATCATGGATTTAGGATGGACAAATTATAAAGGAGGATGCCAATGAGTGGTGTCACTGGAAACGTGCAGTTTGAAGACCCAAAAATATCTCAAAATCATGGAGGGCGACCTCCCGGAAGGGGTGTCAAGGTATGTTGTCTATGCTCTAGTGGAAAAACGTGCTGACGATTTACTGACCAACCGAATCTATATGATGGATGTGGTTCTTAATAATGGGCATACTTATTCTTTTATGCAGGGGTATGCCGGAGGAGGTTCCTTTTCCGAGAATAACTTTTGTGGGACCCATCTTGTTTTGGAATATTCAGACTGCTATTCAGAGGAAGATGAAGACTTTGAGGTTGATAAAGAGGAATACAAAGCATACGACAGAATCCGAGGCGTTCTTGACGATGGTGGATGCGAATATGAAGAAGATTTCGATGTCATGAGGTACTCTGATTTGGGAGCCTTTCAACAATACGATGATGATGAGGACATGTGGATTTTGTACCGTGCATGGATCTCAGATGGTTTCGATTCTTCAATCGCAGAAGGTGATCGGAAAAGGTTCAAGACACTCGTTGGGAAATCCGGAATTATCATGTCAATAAAATCATGAACAACTTTAAGTAAGGAGACTTTTATGGGTAAATTTTTCTATCAATGCTGTGGATACAAGATGGGAAACTCACCTGTTTAAGTAGAAACTTGACAGATACTATGGAGGTTTAAAGTGAAGGCAAATTACAAGGATGGTGTTATTAGGGATGGTTAGTCAACGACAATTACACTTCCCCTCCAGCGACAATTACACTTCCCTAGTGTTTAGTTGACCCTGCCGGGTCAACATTCATCTTCAGCTGCCTTGCTGTTGTTTTGCCTGCTTGGCTCGATAGCTGTCGTTGTCCAGTTCAAGGATGGTTGAGTGGTGAACCAATCGGTCGATAGCGGCGGCCGTGGTCATCGGATCTTTAAAGAT
>QIDD01000102.1 GCA_003230355.1 Methanobacteriota archaeon | reverse complement strand
AGAGAACCGAATCCAGGAACGTGTCTACCGAATACGGTAAAGGCGAGGTTTAGGTGGCTTTTATGGATGTTGAAGTTTTAAGAGAGGACGCCGGGGGTTTTGAGGTGCAGCTTGCTGGAGAAGACCACGGCTTTCTAAGCCTGCTCACAAGTTTTCTCGATAGATCCGAAAAAGTGGAAAGCGCCGCCTATAAAGTTGAGCATCCCCTTGTGGGTGTGCCGAAGCTTTTCTTCAGGCTAAAAGGCGTTAAGGCAGATGACGAGATACCTGTTAAAGACCTTAAGGGTGTTGGTCCGAAGACCGCTGAGCAGCTTGAAGCGGTTGGAATAGATACGGCGGGCAAACTCCTTTTGAGCACTCCTGAAAAGGTTTCAGAGCGAACCGGTATTGCAACCAAGCTTTTGGAGAAGTATTTTGAAGAAGCTCGAAAGGTTGTTCCAGAGGACAAGTTCGGCTACAGAGCGGTTCTCAAAGAAACGCTTACAGAGATTTCAAAAGAGATGGACAAAGTCAAATCTGAAGTCTAATGAGACCGGAAGAGATGGATTATGTTAAGGGCAGGGGGGCGATGGAGCTTTCAAAGATCGGCGATCCCCTGACGAATCTTCTTTTTTCAATGGCCCTTTCAAGGGTTCGCGGCAGGCCTATGGGACGCAAAGTTTCTAACACCGTTCTTTCAGAAGCGCTTTCGAAAACAAAGCTGAGGGAGGATGCTGGGAGCAGGATGACCAGGGGCGATCTGGGAGACTACGTTGAAGGATTGATATTTCAAAATTGGGCTGAAGGCAGGGTTTCAATGGATGAAGCCGTGTCAATTCTTGCAGAGAGTCTAACAGGCGATTCTAAGGGGACAGCACTCAAATTTGAGTCGATTGCGGCCTTTGAAAATCTTCTCAATCACATTGCAAGCCTATGACAAATACGGTTTTTCGAGAGGTTAAATCTGAGGTTCGCATACTGGGTGTGGATGACGGGCCATTTCACAAGTTCAGGGATGAAAAGACTGCTCTCATCGGCGTTGTCTACCGGGGAGCAAGCTATCTTGAGGGTGTTTTGAAAAGGGAGATATTTGTTGACGGCGATGATTCCACTGAGCAGATAATCAGGATGGTAAAGGGAACAAGACATCGGGGGCATCTGCGCATTGTCATGCTCAGCGGCATTACATTCGGCGGCCTGAACATCGCTGACATTAAATCGATTAATGAGGCGACAGGGCTTCCAGTCATTATTGTAACCAGGCGGCTGCCAGACATTGCGGCCGTGAAAAAAGCGATTTCCCATGTGCAAAAGCCGATGGAAAAGATTGCCAGGCTCCAGAGAGCCGGCCGCCTGCACACACTTGATATTGGTGATAAACAGGTGGTCTATCAAAGGATCGGGCTCTCAAGTTATGATGCTGAAAAGATAATCCGGCTCACCATTGTTCGAGGCCTTGTTCCAGAGCCTCTGCGAGTGGCCCATATCATCGCCTCAGGCATGTCCCTTGGCGACTCACGGGGAAGGGCATAATGTTATATATGCATCGAAAAAAGGGTGGTAGCTATGGACCTTAAAGAAGAGATAGTCTCAACTGCTAAGTACCTGATTATCGGGCTGATCTTGGCAATGGCCATCAACCAGGGCCTCGGCATGGCGCTTCAGGCTGAAAAACCTATTATGGCAGTTGTCTCAAACAGCATGGTGCCTGTCTTTTCCAGGGGCGATCTCATCGTTATTAAGGGTCTTGAATGCGGAAAAATTGAGGTGGGCGACATCATTGTTTATAACAACCCTGTGCGTAAGATTCCGATCGTGCACAGAGTGGTTGAAATCGATTCTGACTCGCAGGGAGAGGTGCTTTTCACAACCAAAGGCGATAACAACGGACATACAGATCAATCATCAGGCATTTCTCCGCCGGTGCGATGTGAGTGGGTGAGAGGCGAAGTCAAGCTCATAATACCCAAGCTCGGCCTTTTTAAGGTTGGGCTTATAGAGATAAGTAACATAAGATCATAAGTTTGAACATGTCTAAGCTGCGCACTCCAAGAATCGCTGTGGACGCAATAATCGAATCATCGGGAAGAGTGCTTCTCATAGAGCGCAAAAACCAGCCTTTCAAAGGTTGCTTTGCGCTTCCCGGCGGGTTTGTGGAGTATGGTGAAAGTCTTGAGTCCGCGGTGCGCCGCGAGGTATTAGAAGAAACAGGCTTGAGACTTGAAGATGTGAAGCTGCACAACGTGTATTCAGAGCCTGGGCGCGACCCGCGGGGACATGTAATCTCAGTATGCTACAGTGCATCTGGAAGCGGCACGTTGAAGGCTGGTTCAGACGCAGAGAAAGCAGAGTTCCACCCAATCGGTGAGGTGCTGAAAATGGATCTTGCCTTTGACCATAACAGGATAATAAAAGACTATCTGGAGAAAAAATAGATGTTTTGTGAAAAATGCGAGGGGCTTTTGCTCCCAAAAGACGGCGTTATGACCTGCGCCAGATGTGGCCACACAGCCGAGATAAAAGACAGCTCCGCCTTGACACAGGTGAAAAAAGGAAAAAAGAAGAAAAAAGTCCTGGTCCTCGATGAAAACAGTGACATTGCAACGCTCCCGGTAACAAGGGCGGAGTGCCAGGAATGCGGCAATATGGAGGCTTTTTGGTGGCTTGTGCAGACACGCCGCTCAGACGAGCCTGAAACCAGGTTCCTGCGCTGCAGTAAATGCAAACACACCTGGCGCGAATACGACTAAGCCGAGTTAGCCCTCACATGGCACTTGACGGTAAAACACCTGCTGAGATGGATGGCGTTGATTTGAAGCTTGGAAGCAATAAATGGCTCAACCTCATCAGACTATCAGTGGGTGACAGCCATTTAACAAAGACCTCGAAGGTGACGCAGATTTAACAAAACCCAATATCACAAGAGTTAAAGTTAAATATGTTAAATGCCAGGTGGGAGCGAGTGGTTTAAATGAAGATGCGCGGGGCAAAGGCCATGCTGGAATCCCTTAAAAGAGAGGGAGTAGAGGTTATGTTCGGGATTCCCGGCGGATCGGTTATCCCACTTTATGACGAGATTTATGATTCTGATATTCGAACGCTTCTCATGCGCCATGAGCAGGCTGCGGCCCATGCGGCGGACGGATACGCCCGTGTAAGCGGTGATGTGGGGGTCTGCATTTCAACATCGGGCCCGGGCGCGACAAACCTTGTTACAGGCATAGCCACGGCCTTTCTCGACTCATCACCAATCGTGGCATTCACAGGTCAGGTCCCAAGATCAATGATCGGAAAAGACAGCTTTCAAGAGGCAGACTCCGTTGGAGTCACAATGCCAATTACTAAACACAACTTCCAGTTTTACAGCGTGGAAGAAATCCCCTATACCATTAAAAAAGCCTTTAAAATCGCTAGATCCGGCCGGCCTGGCCCGGTCTTAATCGATGTTCCAAAGGATGTGCAGGAAAAAGAAGCGGACATGAAATTTCCCAATGATGTTGATATTAAGGGTTACAACCCGAATGTCACAGGCCACCCAAGGCAGATTAAAAAGGCGGTTGATCTGCTTTTGAGCGCCCAGCGGCCTATCGCGCTTGTAGGCGGCGGAGTGATTATTTCAGGCGCCTCAAAGGAGCTTATGGATTTTGTTGAGATGCTCGGCCTGCCAGTTGTCACATCGCTTATGGGTAAAGGTGCCTTTCCAGAGAATCATCCCCTGGCATTGGGCATGATCGGGATGCACGGGCGTAAAGCTGGCAATTTCGCGATCAGCGATGCCGATGTGATAATCGCGATTGGATGCAGGTTTTCAGACCGAACCACAGGGAATGTGAATTGTTTTGCCCCTGAGGCGCAGTTGATCCACGTCGATATTGAGGCGGCTGAGATAGGTAAGAACGTGCCCTGTCATGTACCGGTTGTGGGTGATGCCAAACAGGTTTTAAAAGAGATGATTAAGATTGCAGCGGTAAAGGCGAAGAAGCATCCTGAGTGGACAAAGAAGGTGAAGCAGTTCAAAAAGGAGTTTTCGCCGAAGATGGACTATGACGATGTGCCACTCATGCCTCAGCGTGTGATTAAAGAGATAATGGAGGTTATTAGCGGTGATGACATCGTTGTTACCGAGGTTGGTCAGTGTCAGATGTGGGCAGCACATTTTCTCTCACGCACTAAGTCTCGCACATTCATATCCTCTGGCGGGCTTGGCACCATGGGCTTTGGTTTTCCGGCGGCAATCGGTGCGAAGATGGCTAAGCCTGAGCAGAATGTTATCGACATCGCCGGCGACGGCAGCTTTATGATGAACTGCCAGGAGCTTGCAACCACAGTTGTGGAAGATGTACCTGTTGTTGTAGCCGTTATGAACAATCACTACCTGGGGATGGTTCGACAGTGGCAGGAGCTGTTCTTTGACAGGCGTTATTCAGGCGTTTATCTGGGCGAGGTTCCCGATTATCTCAAGCTTGCTGATGCCTTTGGCGCAAATGGCATCCGGGTTGAAAAGCCGGGAGACATCCGAAAGGCAGTAAAAGAAGCCTTCACGTCAGGCCGGCCCACGGTCATTGATTTCGTGGTCAAAAGGGAGTCAAACATATTTCCAATGGTTCCGCCCGGCGGATGCCTTAAAGATATTATTGAGGGATAATTATGGAGAGAGAGCACGTCCTCGTGGCGCTTGTGGAAGATGAGCCTGGTGTGATGCAGCGGAT
>QIDD01000101.1 GCA_003230355.1 Methanobacteriota archaeon | reverse complement strand
ACATGGCAAGCAGAGACTGGTATGTGGAAGAAGAGGAAATCGTCGGCGACAATAATAATTATATAGAATAACGCCTAGATGCTCCCTATGAATCTTGAGGAGTTGCTTGCGTCTTTTGTTGATGCTGATGAGATTGAGCTTGAGAATGTGAGCATTGATACTGAAGAACTTATACTGAAGGTGCAGCAGGCGCTGATTGCATCTGGCGCGCCTCGCGTGGCTGGTGTCGGCGTTCAGCCAGAGCTTGCGCCCCTTGAATACACTGTTCCGATCCGTGAGTACAAAGGCAGTGTTGCCGAGGTTCAGCTTGGCGCAACCAAGTCTGAGGGTGGGACCCGTAAAAAGGTTGTCAAGCTTGGCGGGCAGAAATCGCTTTATTGGTTTGAAGGTGGGATTGTGAACAGGCCGGTTGTGACATTCGACGTCTTTGACGTTGCGCCGTCTCTGCCCCGCGCGATTCGCGAGCATGTGGAAGATGTGTGGCACGACCCAGCAGAGTGGGCAAAAAAAGCTGTTAAAATGGGCGCGGACCTTGTGACGATTCATCTCACATCAACTGACCCGAACAATCAGGATTCAAGTCCCAGGGAGGCTGCGAAAACCGTTGAAGACGTATTGCAGGCTGTTTCTGTCCCGCTTGTTATCGGCGGCTCAGGCACACCGGAAAAAGACCCTCTGGTTCTTGAAAAGTGCGCTGAAGCAGCTGAGGGTGAGAGGTGTCTGCTTGCATCGGCAAATCTTGATCTGGATTATAAAAAGATTGCAAAGGCCGCGATCAAATACAAGCATAATGTGTTGTCATGGACTTCGATGAACATCAATGATCAGAAAAGTTTGAACCGGCTTTTGTTTGATGAGGGTCTTACTCAGGATCAGATCGTGCAGGACCCGACCACTGGCGCGCTGGGCTACGGTCTCGACTATACTTATTCGATTATTGAGCGAATGAAGATCGGCGCGCTCAAAGGTGATGAAGAACTGCAGATGCCGATTTCCTGCGGCGTCACAAACGCCTGGGGCGCGCGGGAGTCATGGCTCAATAACGATGCCTGGGGCCCTCGTGAACACCGTGGTCCGCTTTGGGAGATCATGACAGGGACTGCGGTTCTCATGGCAGGCGCCGATATTATGATGATGCTTCATCCCCTGGCTGTGAAAACGGTTAAAGACATCGTCCTCAGCATGACGGGTGAGAAGAAGTCGCGCAAGATCCGTTATGAGGATTGGCTGACTGTTTAAAATATCGGGCTGTGCCGATGGGGAGGGCACTTTGTATTTTACGATTTTTTCGGTCTCGTCGCCATTTGTGTTTACAATAAATTTTTATACCTCCACTTGAATTAGATGATATGGAGGAGATTATTGTTCTTCGGTCGAGTCAAAATGAGGTTCTTCTGCGGGAGATTAAGGACAAGCTGAATGAAGAGGTTCAGAAGGTGCATCTCAGTGTTCGGCCCACAATAAATATTATTGCGTCCATTCTCACCGCTGCTCCAAAAATTAAGCTTATCACCTGTCCACCCAGCCTTTTTGAGCGCACGCCGCGAAAGATTAAAGAAGCACTTTCAAAGGTGGGTGTGACGTTTGAAGCGCTTCTACTCACACCGGGCAGACCCCGGATGCACGCTGATACAAAGATCGACGGCATATACGGCTTGAAGAAGAAAGGCTACAGTGCAAAGAAGATTTCAAAGGACCTCAGCATACCGCTTACAACAGTCTATTATTATCTCAATAAAAAATGAATCCTATGAACAAGTGTCAGATATGTGGCAAATCTACGCAAGGGTCGCCTCTCTGCATTGAATGTGAATCCCAGGTCCTAAAGGGGCAGCGGGGTCGAAAAACGCTTCTCACACTCCTTGTGGGTGTCGCGATGGCTGGAGCACTCTACTTAGTTTGGAGTGAATACGGCGGCAGGCAGTCAGAGGTGAACACAGGCATAGTCACAGGCGCGGCGGGAAATGTAATTATAATGGGAGTTGAAATCGCGAGATCCCCTTTTATCGTGGTTCCACTAATACTACTGGCAATACTCGTGGCATTTTACTGGGGTCTTAAAGTCACAAGATGAGGTGAATTATTATGGCAAAGATTATGGTTGTAGACGACAATCCTGAGATAACAGCTGTTATTAAGATGACTTTAGAGGCGGAGGGGCACAGCGTTACAACCGCCAGCAGCGGTGATGAGTGTCTTAAACGGCTCTACAGTGGTGAGAAGCCTGAACTCATTCTTTTGGATGTCATGATGCCTGATTTAGATGGTTGGGAGGTTTCCCGTAAAATCAGGAATAATGAGAAGCTAAAAGACATTATTATCTGCATACTCACAGCGAAGACCACGACGATGGACTCTCTTATGAGTCTAGAGTCGGCTCATGCGAATTGGCATTTGAACAAGCCCATTTCACGGGTGAAGCTGATTGAAACCGTGGACTGGCTTCTCGAAGGATAGACAGTTTTTAGGGCTGGGACTGGTTTTTCAGACCACTGAGTATTTCGGCACCCATGGACTTAAGGGTTTTTTCGTTGTCATAGTTTGAGACTATTTTTTCAAGCTCAGCCTTATCGGTGTGTTTCAGTTTTTTCACTGTCTCTATAAGCAGGGGAACAGCCCGTATTATGTTGTCAACGATTGTTATGCTTGCGGTTTTTGCTGTGCGCGACAGCGGGTTCAAATCCACGGCGATAACCTTTTTCCCTGCGCTGATCAGCGCCTCTGTACGGTCCCCATCTTCAAGTGCAACGAACACTACATCCGCACTATAGATGCCTTTTCGATCAACTTTCCTCCTCTCGCTTTCAGTTCCTTTTAATTCCGCTGTTGGCCGAATTCCATAGACTTGTTTTGCGCCATTTTCCTTTAGAATTTTTTCAATGATCCCTACTCTTTTCTCAGTGCGGTAGAAGAGGTTGATCTCAAGCTTTGCGCCAAGTATCTCTGAGAGTTTCACAAGCTCTCTGGGGCATAGAACCGCGGTGTTACCGTTAATCGAGATCACAGGGTTTTTAGCGCTTAGTAGGAGAGCTGCAGAAGCTTCAATTGCTGTAATCGCGGACTTTGGGGTTTTTTCGCCAAGGAGATAATCATAGGCTTCACCCCGGCCAAAGGCGATGAGTCCGGCAATCGCGGTTGCGCCAGCTTTATACCCCTCAATAAGCAGATCTCTCTGCCTGAGAGATTCAAACCGTGGATGACTCTTTGGAAGCATTTTTAACGTTTGAAAAACCGCCGGAGATCACAAGTTTTAGTCCTTCATCAACAGTCATATCGAGCATGATCACCTCATCCTCTGGAACAATGAGCAGCATGCCTGATGTGGGGTTGGGTGAAGTCGGTATGAACACGTTTATCATCCGCTGTTTCGTCTTGTCCTGAATCTCCTCCACGCCAACTGCGGTTGTAAGGCCGATTACATAGACGCCTTTACGAGGATATTCCACGAGCACAACGCCCATGAAACCGGGGCTGTGGTTGGCTAAAAACGCGCTGCTTGCATGTTTAACTGTTGAGTATATGCCTTTTACTAGCGGGAGTTTTAGAAGTAGGTTTTCAAAGGAGTTAACAAGCCTCTGGCCGATTGTGAAACGTGCGAACGCTCCGAGAAGCGTGATTAGAATAAAGAGCACGATCAGGCTGATTCCTGGGATATAGAATTTGCTTCCAGCAAACCCTATCAAGGTTGTGATAAAGGGTCGAAGAATGCTGTCTAGAAACCTAAAGCCCACAACTAGGACATACAGTGTCACCGCTAAGGGCACGAAGATGAGAAGGCCTGTAAGAAACAGGCTTTTAAGATTCGCTTTCATATCTGCAAATAGGAAATGCTAGATGCATAAATAGATTTCTACAAGAAGATTATTAAATTATCAACAAGCCTTTTTTGTTTAGCCCTTTAGCCTCAAACTCCATCTCAGCCAGTGCTGTTTCATTTCTCGTGTGCCCAGCTAGGATAATTATTCTCTTATTATACTTGCCTACTATCCCCACCTTGCTCCAGAAACCATAGCTGCCCTCAGTGTTTACTAGATAATCTTCCTCTTCTTCTGAAAGATATTCGGAAGAAAGCTCTCCAACGCCTTCGTAGGCCACTGGTCCACCCAAAATAAATCGTATAGCATATGTATACTCTTGTGGAGGGTTTTGAAATTCAGAGTCGGAGGCATTGATAATTTTGGAAGATATGTTAAAACTTTCAAAGACTTTATTAAGTCTTTCTGCCGTTGGCATATCTACTGAATTTGAAACTATGAGCGCTGACAGTAAAGGAGTTTCGGAACCTGTTGTGAATTCAAGAAACCCTGACACTAACATTGTATCTGCAAACACGCTATAAACCCAGCTTAAGTTTGCTATAGCATCAATTTCCGCAGGAGTTCCATATCCATGAGCAACACTTCTGTACCCGGTGAGTTGTAGCCATCTTTCAGGCTTATCTTCAATTTGAGTTACGTTCATGCCGATTTGATTAAGCTCTTCTCTTTCGGCTTCTGTAATGGAAGATTTCTTAGTAACCCTGATCCGAATTTCTTGGCTTGGAGAAGCATTTAGCATTTCATAATAGAGTTCCCTGTCAATTTTTGGATGTGCATCTGGATGCAGGTCATAAAAACTTGGCTTATGAGTATAGAACTGCGAGGTGTTGAGATTCACCCACAAATCAACATGCTTTCCCATAGAATCTTCAAACGAACCATAACAGAC
>QIDD01000100.1 GCA_003230355.1 Methanobacteriota archaeon | reverse complement strand
TAAACAGAAATATTTATTAGTTGTTATCAACCCAGTGTTAAAAGAGGGTAACATGGCCGACAAACCAAAGAATCAGGATGAGATGACGAAATACTTGCTAAACCGTGTGCGCGAGCTTGAACGCGAATGCCTGCAAAGCTCAAATGAAAACGGGCGTTTGAAGAAAGGCTATTCCCAGCGGGTCAAGTATCTTGAAGATCGAAAACGCGATTTGGAAAATGAAAAGATTCAGAGTGAAAGGGAGACTCGAAAAATTAAATCAGAGCTTGAACGCCTGAGAACTCCACCCCTTATTGTGGGAACCATTATTGACGCCCTTGAAAACGGCAAGGTAGTTGTGAAAAGCTCGGCAGGCCCGAACTTTGTAGTGAACAGCTCGCAGTTTGTGGAGTCCGCAGACCTGATCTCAGGCGCCCGTGTTGCCATGAACCAGCAGAGCTTTGCAGTAATCGATGTGCTGCCCTGGGAGAAAGACCCTGCAGTCTCCACAATGGAGATTGAGGATCGGCCCACAATCAGCTATTCAGATATCGGTGGTCTTGAAGACCAGATTCAGGAGATCAAAGAAACAGTGGAGCTTCCGCTTCTGCATCCAGAGCTTTTCGACAGAGTTGGTATCGAGCCGCCGAAGGGTGTTTTACTCTATGGTCCGCCCGGAACAGGTAAGACTATTCTTGCAAAGGCTGTTGCCCATGAGACAAACTCCACGTTCATCCGCCTCATAGGTTCAGAGCTTGTGCGAAAGTATATTGGTGAGGGCGCGCGGCTGGTAAGAGAGCTTTTCAAGATGGCAATGGATAAAGCGCCGTCCATCATTTTCATCGACGAGCTTGACGCTATCGGCGCAAAACGTACAGAGGCCTCTACAAGCGGGGATCGAGAAGTTCAAAGGACTTTAATGCAGCTTCTCGCCGAGATGGACGGCTTCAACTCGCGAAACAATGTTCGATTCATCGCCGCAACAAACAGGGTGGACATAATTGATCCTGCCATGCTTCGGCCCGGCAGATTCGACAGGCTTATCGAGGTAATCCTACCTGGTCTGGAGTCGCGCCAAAGCATCTTCGCAATCCACACTCGAAATATGAACGTCGCCGATGATGTGAAGATTATCGAGCTTGCCAACATGACTGAAAACGCGTCAGGTGCAGATGTGAAAGCGATCTGCACAGAGGCCGGTATGTTTGCTATCCGTGAGACCCGTGACACCGTTGAAAAGATCGATTTTGAGCATGCTGTCGATAAAGTTCTGAAGTCGAAGGAAGAGGGCACGCTCAGAGAAGCTGCAGGTGTAATGTACAGCTAGCGTCGCCTGCGGGAAAACCTCTTTATCAAACTCGTGATGGGATATCTAAGTGTAGCGCTTGTCAGATAACCTATGCGGCGCAGATAATAAATGGCTATATTCGTCTTTGTAATGTGTGCCTGATATTTGATCGACATCCAGAGAATTGGTGGAAAGATTTTTTCAGCGAGAAACCGTATTTGATCAGTGGTTCTGTCGATGAGCAAAAGGTCGATGAGCAGTCCGGCATCGCTTTCAGAATTGGCAAAGACCCTGTTTGTACTGGCGCCTAGGATTGATTTAAAAACGGCTGTGCGCAGAGCGCCGGGTTTAAGACGGTCTGTGTATTTATCGGGTGCAGTGGTTTTGAATAGCTGGCTCGTATATTGAAGCGCGTAGTACACCGGTGTTTTCAGATTGTTTTCACAGGCCAGATCTGCCACACGATTCCAGTTGACGGTGGTGCGCGTGAGCATGAGCAGGTCATGGTATTCTCGAAGGTTTGCGCTGAATCTGTGCCTGGCGATGTGAGTGCACATATAGACCAGCGCGTCTTCAGTGGAAAGAACCCGCACACGCCGCTCAGAAATCTCCGCACCCACAGCTCTCTCCCACAGCCCTGGCGTGTCAAACTTAAAGGGCATGGTCCTACTTGTAAGCGTCCAGTGCACCTCTAGAAATATACGTCCCTTCTTTTTGTAATATGGCGGGAGATGGGGGTGGTGCAGGAGATAGTATTTTCCCACTGGCAGGCCTTTTTTTAACAGGCTGAGCAGACTGGGGTCAAGAGAATATCCCAGACTGCTAACCGCTGTTTTCGCCTTTTCAAGATCGCTTTTATGGATGAGGATGTCAAGGTCTTTCATTGGTCTCAGACCGATGTCGCCATAGAGTGTGGTGGCAAATGCCGCGCCCTTCAGTAGGATTACTTCGATTCCCGCCCTAGCGAAGGAGTCGAGTATCTTTTCAAGCTCACTGTAGAGCGCTATGTTTCGGGCGAGAGTTGCGTAATAGATTTTCTTCAGCTCCCCTAAAGTCTTGGCAGAAACAAGCTCGCCTTCGAAACTTTTTAGACAGTGATAGAGCAGTGGCGAAACCCCCTGTTTACTGGCCTGCTTCAGAATAGGTGTCCACTTTAGATTTTCCTTTGAAAGCAGCTTTTTCAACTCCCCCCTGTCTGTCTGCTTAAGAGCATTTCTGGTGCACTGAAGGAGCACTTCCTCCTCGACTGAGTTGGGCTTTTTAGAGTTCAAATTTATTTCTCCGCAGGGGCCTTTAATAGTGTGTCAGGCTGCCGTTCATTTTCGCCTTGTTCACAGCGAGATAAAATGAGACAATTGCAAGGGGCATGACAATCGCAGAAAAACCGATGAGCGGCAGAATATCATGTGTCAGCGCAGCCGGTGCGTAGCCCTTCAGAATCGCGAGTCGCATAGCGTCAAGAGAATAGGTTATCGGCAGAATCTTCGAAATGCTTTGAAGCCAATCTGGCATGACTTCAATTGGGAAGAACACGCCGCCCAGAAGGGTGGAGGAGCTGCTGAAAAGCCAGTTAATCGGGTCGCCTTCCTTGTATATCATGATGAAGGATGCTGATAGGATTCCGAAGCTTGAAAAGGCGATTATTGTGAGGACCAGTACAATGGCTGTCGAGAGGATGTTTGCAGATCCAAGGTCGACTCCGAAGAATAAGCCGCCGATTGCGAGATACAGTAGCGCTGTAACAGACGTTGCGATAAAACTCCAAATCGATGAGAAAAGAATTATCGTTGAAATCCTGGTGGGTGTAATGAGCATAGCCTCCAGCGTTCCCATCATCTGCCCCCGGCGTATGACCTTTGAAAAGCTCTTCAAACCTGCCCAGAGAAAGCTTGTAAAGGCTATCCCGATTAGGACAAAGGAAAAATAATCGCCGCCGTAGTCCATTAGATAGGGTGTTGCAGTGCTTCCGAAGAGCTTGTCAATAAAGTAAAAGACGAGGATCGAGAAAAACATTCCAAAGAAGCGCAGGAAAAATGAGAGCTTATAGCTTGTGGCAATGGTTACGTCCCGCTTGATAAAAGCATATATCTTGTTAAACATGTTCAGACCTCCTCAGTTGTGAGTTTTTCAAATATCTGCTCAAGACTTGCTTCCTCGGTGCGGGTCGAGTGAATCTGCAGGCCCAGCTTCAAAGCCTCAGACAGAACAGTCGAAACCGAGCCTTCAGCAAGTTCTAGGGTCAGACGCACCCGCCCGCCGCCGAGCCCTTCAACGCCGACAGAGTCAACCACGGATAGAGTTTCAAGCCGCGAAATCCCGGGTTTTTCAAGCCCAGAGACAACAAGCATCAACCGCTCTCCGCGAGTGAGCATCCTGCCAAGGTCTCTTTTCGACCCTACACCCTGGACCCTACCCCTGTGAAGAACGGCAACACGCTTGCACAACTGCTCGGCCTCAGCCAAGTTGTGTGTTGTGAGAAATATGGTTTTACCCTGCTTTGAAAGGCTTGAGAGAAAGTGCCGAATCTCCTTTGCCGCATTGGGGTCAAGGCTTCGCGTGGGCTCGTCGAGAAAAAGGGTTTGCGGGTCGTTGAGAAGACCTTTTGCAAAGGCCATCTTCTGCTTCATCCCGGATGAATAGGTTTCAAAACGCCTGTCAGCAGCGCTTTCCAGCCCCACTATTTCCAAAACCTCAGCGGCCCGCTCCTTTGCCCGCGACCATGAATGATTGTTGAGAACCGCGAAGAAAACAAGGTTTTCCCGTCCAGATATCTTCCAGTAAAAACTACGTTCATCGCTTGAAACAAGGCCGATGGATGTGCGCACACCGCCCCCGTTTTTCACAACATCATACCCATTCACTCGAACCTCGCCTTCACTCGGTAAAACCAGTGTGCAAAGAATCTTTGTAAGCGTTGTCTTCCCAGCGCCGTTCGGCCCAAGCACGCCGAAAAACTCTCCTTTTTTTATCTTCAGATCCACGTGGTCAAGCGCTGTAACAGGCTTTTTCTCTGTGCCACGGAAGAATTCGAAGAAATTCCTTGGCTGGGGATAGGATTTCACAAGACCCTTTGTTTCAATCGAATACTCCACTGTGTTCACCAACTAACATTATGTCACACCTCAAATTCAAAAAACCCATTTCTTAAGGCCATAGAGAAATACTTTTTTCATCTTATTTAAAGCTGACAGAACCATTTTCGCCGCAGTAGAATTTCTCTGAGCCAAATAATATATGGGAACCGCAAAAAAAGTCAAACACCCGTTAATTGTTTTTCCTGTAAGGCTGTTAAACTGGATTATCCGGTCGCCTTTTTTCACTGCACTGACTCTTCCAACTAATTGACTTTCTTGGACGACCCCCCCGATTCTAACGTTGTCACCTTTCTGCAGAAATGCGGTTCCATCTCCTCTGAAAACCCTGATTACACGATGAGTCTCCAGCTTACC
>QIDD01000099.1 GCA_003230355.1 Methanobacteriota archaeon | reverse complement strand
GTTGTCACAAATGATGGTTAGATTTGCAGCAGTAAAAGTTCGCGGCCTTTGCATCACCTGTCACCTGCACTTTTGCAGGATATAAAGCTAACCCAGTCCTCGCTGAAAATGACTTTTTAAAGGATTGTGAAACTGCCTTCCTCATCCATGACCTCAGCATATTTTTTGATATGCTCACGTATCCGACAGGGCTCATTGCAGTAAAAAAGCGGGCATGACTTGTCACAACGGATTGTGATGTTTTCCACCCTGTAGGTCTTGGGCCTGGGCATAAAATAGTCTCTGTCCTTTCTGCCTATAAATTTTTTCACGGGAAGATTTATTAATCCGCCTCTGCCTTAATCGATAATAATGGCAAAGAATTCCAAAGAAGCCCGCGACCTCAAAAGAAAAAAGATGATCGGCGTGGGACTGATACTCATCTTTATCATTTCAACAATAGCCCTTGCAGTGTCATTTTCAGGCCTTTAATCATCGGTGTACATCTTTGCATAAGGCCGATGCGATATTGGAACGATTTTTGTGAACCTGCTTTCATAAATAGGTTTGGGGTCAACTCCGAAGTACCTGCCATACTCTTCTGCAAGCTCTTTGATCAGCTTCTTGTCTGACGCCTCCAGATCAGTTGCTTTAGCTCCGATTCCAAGCAAGAACTCCGGCACATCACCGCGCACATATATCACGCCGCCGTGAATTCCTGTTCCAACCCAATCACCTGTGAAAGGCGCATCCCCGATGTTAAGAATCAAAACAACGCCGCCAGCCATGTACTCACCCAAAAAGTCCATCGCTGTCCCGCCGGCAACCACAACAGGATAATTATCCTCATATTGTTTCATGTGGATTCCAACCCTGTAGCCCACGTCGCCTTTAACAAATATCTTGCCGCCCCTCATAGAATGTCCAACAATGTCTCGTCCGTCTCCGTGGATCACCACGAGCCCGCGGTTCATCGTGTTTCCCACGCCGTCCTGAACATTGCCGTAGACTGTGACACGAGGCCCGTTCATAAAAGCCGCCAAATCATCGCCAGCTGTACCATGCACCTCAAGCTCAACATCGGCGTTCACACCGTCGAGCAGAAACCTCTGGCCGTTCACATTTTCCAAAACAATCTTTGTTGCGCCTGCATTGATTGCGTCTTCAATCATAAAGTTCAGCACCTTATAGTGGATGCCCTTTGAATCGATTACAACTTCTTTCATAACCTTTTTCACCGCCCCGCCGGAAGAACATCAAGCACATCAAGCTCGGTCTGACTCAGCCCCACACCGCGGAGCCTGTCCCTGTTGCCCCGAAGCGACTCCAGAGAATTCAAGCCGAGGGCGCCCAATATCTCCTGCAGCTCATGGCTCCAAGCCCCGATAAGGTTTGAAACACGTCTCGCGCCCACTTCAGGGTCAAGGCGCTTGGTGAGATTTGGATCCTGAGTCGCAATACCCCAGGCACATTTGCCGGTGAAACACTGCTTGCAGACTGTGCACCCCAGCGAGATGAGCGACGCTGTTCCGATGTAAACTGCGTCTGCGCCGAGTGCGATTGCCTTTGCCACATCCCCGCTTGAACGCATGCTGCCAGAGGCGATTATCGAGCCCCAGTGCCTGATACCCTCGTCGCGAAGCCGCTGGTCAACAGATGCTATCGCTGCTTCAATCGGTATGCCCAGGTTGTTTCGAATCACCTGCGGAGCCGCGCCAGTTCCAGCGGTGAATCCGTCGAGCACAACAGCATCCGCGCCTGCCCGGATAATCCCGGTGGCAATTGGTGCTGAGTTATTCACAGCCGCAATCTTTACAAAAACAGGTTTTTTATAGCGTGTGGCCTCTTTAATCGCGTAGATAAGTCGTGAAAGGTCTTCGATAGAATAAATATCGTGATGCGGCGCAGGCGATAGAGCATCGCTTCCCACAGGGATCATCCGCGTCTTTGAGATTGGCTCGGTGATCTTCCTGCCCGGCAGATGGCCGCCGATACCGGGCTTGGCGCCCTGGCCGATCTTGATCTCAACAGCGGCACCAGTCTTAAGATACTCCTCATGCACCGCGAACCTGCCTGATGCCACCTGAACGATGATGCTGTCTGCCAGATGATAAAGGTCCTTGTGCAGACCACCCTCACCTGTGCCCATGAAAGTGCCCTGCTCTGCCGCTGCGTTTGCAAGCGACTTGTGAGCGTTAAGGCTGATAGCGCCGTATGACATGTGCGCGATCATAATCGGAGTCTCAAGTTTCAGGTTCTTCGCAAGCTGTGTTTTAAGCGATGTCCCATTGTCCTCGAACTCAAGTTTTTCAGGTTTTCTCCCAAGATATGTTCGAAGCTCCATAGGCTCACGAAGCGGATCAATCGATGGGTTGGTCACCTGGCAGGCGTCGATTACAAGCCGGTCAAAATACGAGGGATAAGGCTGTTCATTACCCATTGCCGCAAGGAGCACGCCGCCAGTGTCAGACTGTGTTTTAAGGTCCCGGCGCACCGCATCGGTCCACACAGGATGAGGGTTGTAGGTTGGAGGCCGAACCTCGATTTGGATGCATTTCACAGGGCATGTAAAGACACAGCGCTGACAGGCTACACAGTTCTCCTGATTGCGGACGATGAAATTCTTGCGCTCATCTTTATCTTTCCCGCTCGCCTTGAAGCCTTCTTTATCATAGATATGCACGTCAAAGGGGCACTGGAGTGTGCATTTTAAACAGCCTGTGCAAACCTCTTTGTCAACAAGCACCTTGAACTTTGGCGGAAAAGAAGCCATCCTCTACTTCCCTCCTGCATTGTTTAGCCTGGCGATAACCGGTGATCCTGCACGCGGCGCCCAGACACGGTCAAGCTCAGGCTCGATCTCGCGTATCGCCGCCTCCTCAGACGCGACAAACGTGGTTTCACCAAGCTCAGCCGCAATGAGCGGGCGAAGCTTGATACGGTCGTTAAATGCTATCATCGAATCCTTGTTGTTCACGATTATCGCGAATGGGCCGTTTAACATGGCCGGTGCATAGGTCATGCGCAGAGCCTCATAATACTCGCGTTTATCGGATCTGTCGATGTTCTTCCAAAAAGGCGGTGACATAATGCTGCAGGCAACCTCTGCTGACAAGCCGTGTTTACGCACCAAAAGGTCAAAAAGATAGGCCACAACCTCGGTGTCAGTGCGAAGCTTGCACTCATAGCCGTGCATCTCAAGATAACGCTTGTTCGTGCCGTAGCTGCTTATCTCGCCGTTGTGCACAACACTCCAGTCCAAGATGTTAAATGGATGTGCGCCGCCCCACCAGCCCTGAGTATTTGTTGGGAAACGGCCGTGCACACTCCAAGCGTAGGCCTTGTAATCGGAAATCTTGAATAAAGCCGCCACATTCCGGGGTAGACCGGTCGCCTTAAAGACACCCATATTCTTCCCGCTAGAAATAACAAAGGCACCGGGAATAGAGCCGTTAATCTTCATAACAGTGTCAACCAGAAAGTCCGCCTCCACAGCCTCAAAATCCTCTGGCACATCAATAAAATAACGCCACGGGACATGAACCGGAGCTATTTCTTTAACGCTCGCGGTGGGGATGCACTCATCCTTGACAATGTTAACGCGGTCCTTCAAGTATTCCTCTGTTGCCTCCCTGGCGCGTTCATCATCAAAGAGAAGGTGAAGCGCATATTGATCAGAATGGTTGGGATAGATGCCGTAGGCTGCAAAACCACCGCCCCGCTCATCATAACGGGCCTCCATCATACCTCCCATCGTGGTTATGGCTGTGCCGTCGACTTTTTTGCCGTCTTTATTTATGAATCCACCTAATCCGCACATTTGTCACCCTCTCCAATCCTTTTCTGTGTAGAAAAGTCTTGGGATCCAAAAGACCCGATTTTGCTTACACAAAATCTCCGTTCAAAAGCCTTGTTATCAATCATTTTTTGCTACTTCCTCTATGAAATACCGGTGAATCCTGGCGTCATTTGTCAGCTCTGGATGGAAGGCGCAGGCGAGGTATCTACCCTGCCGAACAAGCACAGCCACATCGCCGCGCCATGCCAGAACGCTCACATCCGTTGAATACTCTGTAATCCTCGGAGCCCTTATGAAAACTCCTGGGAATGGCTGGTCGTCCCACGCTAGCTTTACACCTGCTTCAAAGCTTTCAGTCTGCCGCCCATAGGCGTTTCTCTCCACCGTAATGTCCATCTTTTTTAATAAACTTTGCCCCTCTTTCTGCTTTCCAACCATCTTTTTCGCAAGGAGTATCATCCCGGCGCAGGTGCCAAAAATCGGAAGACCCTCCTCAATCGCATCGCCCAGACCCTGTTTGTCAAGAAAATCACCGATTGTCGTACTCTCGCCGCCAGGTATCACGAGCGCTGAAATCCCTTCAAGCTCCTCGGGACTGCGAACTAATCTGACATCAACTGCAAGACCCTGAAGGGCTTGCAGATGCTCTGCAAATGAGCCTTGAACTGCAAGAACACCAACTATCATCTTTACTGTAGAATAAATGGCTGTATATAAAAACTGAGCGATACCGGCTATATAAAGCTGTTTAAGAAGAGTTCATAAAAGGTGTGAAATTTTGATGTTGTTTTCTAATCGATTTTGTGAATTAAATTTCAAAACATCAATCCTCATTTTTCTAGTTCACGTCTCAACTTTTCAGATAACAATTTATCCATCAATTTTTGGTTTTCATACCACTTTTTGCCTCCCAAAAGTATCATTCCCAAACCAAGTACAAAGATG
>QIDD01000098.1 GCA_003230355.1 Methanobacteriota archaeon | reverse complement strand
TTGCGAAAAAAGAGACTATGTTCATTAAAAACAAAGCGCAGAAAACTGAGCAGGTGAAAACACCAAATGATCTTGCCACAAAACAGGTGCTGAGTGGAGATGAGATTGTGAAAATCCTGAGGCTTGGAAAACTCCTTGAATTACACTATGGAAAACCGCAGGATGTGGAATGGGCGATTGAAGGAGACTCAGACCCATATCTCGTGCAAACGCGGCCTATCACGGTGCTCTACGAAGGCGGGGCGGATAAATCTGAGGAAACGGAAAAACGTGAAATCATAGTTAAAGGTCTGGGCGCGTCACCGGGAATGGCGAGCGGCAAGGTAAAGATTCTTCATAACATTGAGGAGCTGGACAAGGTAAAAGAAGGGGATGTGCTCGTAACGACGATGACCAATCCTGACATGGTTCCGGCTATGAAGCGGGCTGTTGCAATTGTAACCGACGAAGGCGGGATGACATGCCATGCGGCAATCGTTTCACGGGAGCTGGGCATACCCAGTATCGTTGGCACTAGAGATGGGACAAGCCTTCTCAAAGAAGGCCGAGACATCACAGTGGATGGGTCCCGCGGCATAGTCTACGAGGGGTCGATGAAGATTGCAAAACCTGTGGAAGATGTGCAGAGCACCGGAGCATCACAGATTATCACCGCAACAGAGGTGAAGGTGAATCTCTCAGTTCCTGACGAGCGGATAGCTCAGAAGATGGCAAAGATCGCAGACGGCGTCGGGCTTCTGCGGGTTGAGCATATCATCCTTGGCATGGGCAAGCACCCTATCGGATTCATACGCGACGGAGAAGAGGAAGAGTTTATCGAAAGGCTTTACAACGATTTGAAAATCGTTGTGGGCGCTTTCTACCCAAAGATGGTTTATATCAGAACTCTGGACGCGCCAACTGACGAGTTCAGAAGCATGAAAGGCGGCGAGGACGAGCCCTATGAGCATAACCCGATGCTCGGATGGCGTGGAATCCGCAGGGGCCTTGATCAACCTGAGCTTCTGCGGGCAGAGCTGCGGGCGATTAAACGCCTTGTTGATGAGAACTATACAAATATCGGTGTTATGCTGCCGCTTGTGCATCATCCAGATCAGATATCAGCGGCTAAAGCGATTGCAGTCGAGGTGGGGCTCATACCCCATAAGGCCATCAAGTTCGGGATCATGGTTGAAACGCCTGCAAGCGCAATCATAATCGAAGACCTCATAAAAGAGGGATTGGACTTCATCTCTTTTGGCACAAACGACCTCACCCAATATACGCTGGCGCTGGATCGAAACAACGAGCGTGTGGCAAAGCATTTCACAGAAAAACACCCCGCTGTTTTGAAGCTCATCAAAGACGTGATTGCGGCCTGCAACGAACATGGCGTGGAGACATCGATCTGCGGCCAGGCAGGATCTGACCCGGAGGTTGTGAAAAAACTCGTCCAATATGGGATCACAAGTGTTTCAGCAAACCCAGACGCAGTTCTCACGGTGCGTGAAACCGTGGCCAGGGCCGAGCAGAGGATGCTTCTTGAAGCTGCAAGAAGTAATAAATAGTCTCTGACACGAAATTGGTTCATGGATGAGCGTGGTCTGCCTGCGGAAGAAGTGCGAAAGCTGCTTTCACAGGCACAATCAAAGGATTTGAGCTACAGCGGCGGGCGGATACTTGGCTCTATGTGCACCGCGCCTCACGAGTTGGGCAGAGAGGTGTTCACCCAATTTTTGGAGACGAATCTCGGTGATGCCGGCCTATTTCCAGGTACGAAGGAGCTTGAAACAGAATCAGTTGCGATGATTGCAGGTCTACTCGGACTGGCTGGTACATCCGGGTTTTTGACTACCGGCGGAACCGAGGCAAACATACTCGCGCTCTGGGCTGCTCGAAACAAGACTAGAAAGAATAAAATTGTGGCTCCTGAGACAGTTCATTTCTCGGTTGACAAGGCCTGCAACCTTCTTGGACTTGAGCTTGTGAAGACCGCCGTGGATTCCGGGAAGTGCGCTGATCTTGGTGAACTTGAGTCCAGAATTGATTCTGATACCTGCGCAATTGTAGGTGTTGGCGGCACCACCGAATACGGGACGGTTGACGATATCGTCGGACTATCAGAAATTGCCCTTGAAAAAGAGGTTTATCTACATGTTGACGCGGCCTTCGGCGGTTTTGTGCTCCCCTTTCTACAGGAGCTTGGATACCCTGTTCAGTTTAAAATCCCGGATAAGGGCGTGGACTCAATCACCCTTGACCCTCATAAGATGGGGCTTGTGCCGATTCCCTGCGGCTGCATCCTTTTCACAAACCCCGAAACACCAGGCTTCATCGAGACTGAGGCGCCTTATCTCACATTGAAACGTCAGCACACAGTTGTCGGCACACGCAGCGGCGCAGCGGCTGCGGCAGCCTACGCCGTCTTCAAACATCTCGGCCGCGAAGGCTACAGAGAGGTTGTGAAGCAGTGCATGCAAAATACGATAAAACTCTATCGAGGAGTGGTGAAATTAGGCCTTGCTGTTCGTAAGCCCACGATAAACGTGGTTGCAGTTGACTGCGGCCCTGAGGTTTATGACGCACTTGGGAAAATGGGTTGGCGGCTTTCACAGACCAGGGAAGGTGAGATGCGTATCATTGTTATGCCCCATGTTTCTGAGAAGGTTGTCAAGGATTTTCTAGGCGATCTTGAGTCTGTGGCAGGTGAATTACGTGTTTGATCTGGACCTGGCTGGTGTTGCAGGGATCATTAAAAAAGAGGGTTACACGTGTGTTGCGCTTCAACTTCCAGAGGGGCTTAAAGACTCAGGTGTGGACATTTCAAATCGACTCGCCCTTGATGCGGACTGCGAGGTGATAATCCTTGGAGACCCCTGCTACGGCGCCTGTGATCTCGCTGACTTCGAGGCGCTTGGCCTGGGATGCGACGCACTCTTTCACTTCGGCCACAGCAGGATATTTAAAAACGCCCGGCTGCCGGTTCACTACATTGCGGTGAAGATTCCCCGCGACCCCCTGCCGCTTCTCAAAGAAAATCTGGACCAGCTTCCCCGGCGTGTTGGCCTTGTTACAACGATTCAGCACGTCCACCTCCTCGATGAGATCAAAAAAGTGATTGAAGAGTCAGGTCGAAGTGTGGCAGTTGGCAGCGCCCTGGGACGGATTGCATATCCGGGGCAGGTTTTGGGATGCTCTTTTTCAACTGCGAAAGACGTTGCCGACGATGTGGAGGGATTTCTATTTGTTGGCACAGGTAATTTTCATCCCCTTGGTGTCGCGCTTTCCACAGGTAAAAAGGTGTTTGCCCTTGACATGGAGCGCGGCGAGCTGCGGGATATGTCGGATGTTTCGGAGCCGATTCTGCGGAGGCGTTTTGCTGCTATCACCCGTGCGCAGGACGCGCAGAGTTTTGGGATCCTGATCGGTGAAAAAGAGGGTCAGCGCAGGCTCGGACTCGCCAAAAAAGTCAGGGGGATGCTCGAAGAAAAGGGGAGGTCCGGCTATTTCATCGCGCTTCGAGAGATTAATCCAGACGTGCTTCTGCCATTCAGAGGGCTTGACGCCTTTGTAAACACGGCCTGCCCAAGGATCACAATCGACGACACCGCCCGCTATAAAAAGCCGGTTCTCACGCCGGTTGAGCTTGAGATTGCCCTTGGAATTCGGGATTGGGAGGACTATGCGATGGATGAGATAGTTTAGATCATGATTTCTAAAAAACAGCTTGAGATTTTTCTTGAGAGATGCACTAGGTTTGAAAAACCTAAAGCGAAGCTAGAGCAGTATGTGACGCCCACGCCGATTGCTGCAGACATTCTTAATCTCGCAGCATTGAAAGGTGATATCGTGGACAGAAAAGTGTTTGACCTGGGCTGCGGGACCGGGAGGCTGGGGATAGGGGCTGCACTGTTGGGCGCAGGGGAAGTCGTTGGGTTTGACATTGATTGTGAATCAATAGATGCTGCGAGGCGAAACGCTGAGGCGCTGGACACGGTTGTCACATGGCGATGTCTGGATGTATCCTCCATCGATGAAACCTGTGACACCGTTGTAATGAACCCGCCTTTCGGTGTGAAGTCTAAAGGCGCTGACCGGCCGTTCATCACATCTGCACTGCATATAGGGAAAGTTATTTATACAATGCATAAAACCACCACAAGAGACTTTATAATAGGATATATAAAGCGATGTGGCGGAGCTGTGACTGATCTTGCTCAGGTAAAGTTTGACCTGCCCTATTCCTACAGCTTTCACAAGAAAAGAATAAAAAGGATTGAAGTGGATATCTACCGTATTGAAAGGAGAGATTAAATTGACTGACGATGGAAAATTTGTAACACCGGGAACCGCTCTCGGATTCAGCGAAGAGTTCATGCCCGGCGAATGGGCCTATGAAGAAGACGGCAACATCTATGCCGCAGTTTCAGGAACCATTGAAACTGATATGAAAGACCGCAAGATAAATGTGGTTCCAAAGGTTAGCACACCACCAGAGATTAAGGATAATGACATTGTTATCGGCTCAATCTGGGATGTGAAGGGACAGCTTGCTATTGTGAATATTTTGAAGGTTAAAGGTGTTGACCGCGGTCTGCCAGGCAACATTAGAGGAGCTGTTCATATTTCAAAGGCGCGCGAGGGATATGTGTCTGATCTTTCACGGGAATTTTCAAGCGGCGACATCATACTTGCAAAGGTTGTCGAAGCGCATAGGGAGCCTGTGGAGCTTACAACTGCAGCACCTGAGCTAGGCGT